>JALZCN010000071.1 GCA_030863045.1 Actinomycetota bacterium
ACGTCATGGTCGGGCAGTACCTGGCGGTCGCCCATTGCGTCGATCGCCAGCAACGCATGGTTGGTGACCACCACCTCGGCACGTCCCGCGCGGGCCCGGGCCTGCTCGGCGAAGCAGTCCATGCCCGAAGGGCAGCGGCACAGGCCCAAGCACTCCCGCGCGCTCACCGACACCTGCCGCCAGGCCCTGTCGGGCACGCCGGGCACCAACTCTTCGCGATCCCCGGTGGTGGTTTGCGACGACCATTCATGCAGCCGGGCGATCTGGCGGCCGAGCATCGAGGTCGGCGAGGCCAGCGACGCAGCCTCGAACAGGTCCTCACCCTCGTCGGTCGGTCCGGTATGTAACCGGTGCAGGCACAGGTAGTTGCGCCGGCCCTTGAGGATCGCGAAGCTCGGAGCCTCGCCCAGCAGCGGCTCCAGCGCAGCGGCCAGCCGGGGCAGGTCCCGGTCCACGAGCTGGCGTTGCAGCGCAATGGTCGCGGTGGAGACCACCACCGTGGTATCGGCTTCGATCGCGTGGCGGATTGCCGGGACCAGATAGGCCAGCGACTTGCCGGTGCCGGTGCCGGCCTGCACCGCGAGGTGCTCGCCGGTGCGGATTGCCCGATCTACCGCGTCGGCCATCAGGAGCTGGCCGGCCCGCTCCGTGCCTCCCAAGGCATGCACCGACGCCGCCAGCAGTGCCCCAACCTCGATCACTTGCTCAGGGCCTGGCACGGCGGCCCACGGTACAGCCTCGCCCTCCCCGACATGGAGCCATGTCGAGGAGCGGATTAGACGAAGGTGGTGGGGATTGCGGGGTCACCCGGGGAGAGGCGCAGGCCTTCCCAAGGCAGGGTGACAAGGGCGGCTGTGACGCGTTCGCGTCCCTGCTGCAGGGTCAGTGGGGAGCCGACCGGCTGCCCTTCGCGCAGAAACGGCACGGGCACCACCCGGTCGTGCTCCTCTAGCTTGGGTTGCCGACCACGGTGGAACACCACCTCCTCGATCGCGGTGCCGCTGGGTTTGTGCCGGCGCAATGCGCTCTTGGCCCAGCCCCGAGAAACCTTCGACGTGCTTCGCTTGGCCACCGGATGCCCATCCACCTCGACCAGCTTGTAGATCAGTCCCGCGGTCGGCACACCCGAACCGGTCACCACCGAGGTGCCCACCCCGTAGGAGTCCACCGGCTCGGCGCGTAGCGCCGCGATCGAGTATTCGTCCAGGTCGCCGGAGACCACGATCTGCACGTCCGGCGCGCCCAGCCGGTCAAGTTGGTCACGAGCCTGCCGGGCCACCACCCCGAGATCTCCCGAGTCGATTCGCACCGCGCGCAGCCCAGGACCCGCGACCTCGATCGCGGTGGCGATGCCTTGGGTGATGTCGAAGGTGTCCACCAGCAAGGTGGTATCGGTGCCCAGCGCCGCCACCTGCGCGGCGAAAGCGTCCACCTCGCTGTCATGCAGCAGGCTGAACGCGTGCGCCGCGGTGCCGGTGGTCGGGATGCCGTAGCGCTGCCCGGCCGCCAGGTTGGACGTCGCGCTGAAACCCCCCAGGTAGGCCGCGCGGGCGGCGGCCACCGCCGCCTCCTCGTGGGTGCGCCGGCTGCCCATCTCGACCAACGGCCGATCGCCTGCCGCGGTGGCCATCCTGGCCGCCGCGGAGGCCACCGCGCTGTCGTGGTTGAGCACCGAACACACCAGCGTTTCCAGCATCACCGCCTCGGCGAAGCTGCCGGTCACCGTCAGCACCGGGGAACCGGGGAAGTACAGCTCGCCTTCGGGATAACCGTCGATGTCGCCGCGGAACCGGTAGCTGGCCAACCAGTCCAGGGTGCGCGGGTCCAGCATGCGGTGCAGGAACGCCAGCTGCTCCTCACCGAACCGGAACCTGGCCACCGCGTCGAGCAGGCGGGGGACACCGGCGACGACTCCGTAGCGGTGGCCGTGCAGCCCGCGGGCAAAGACCTCGAATGTGCAGCGCCGGGAGGCCGATCCGTCGGCCAGGGCACTGGCGAGCATCGTCAGCTCGTACTGGTCGGTGAGCAGCGCGGTGCTGTTCGGTGTACGCAGTGGCATCTCGAGAGCGTAGGGCCGGCCTTGGTGGGATTATGGGGGCATGACCACACCCGTCGAACTGGAGCAGACCCAGGTCGACCCGGCGGTGATCGAGGCTGGCACCGCGGACCGGCCTTGGCTGACGATCGTCTGGAACGACCCGGTGAACTTGATGTCCTACGTCACCTACGTGTTCCAGAAGCTTTTTGGATACAGCCGCGACGAAGCCACCAAGTTGATGCTGGACGTGCACCATAAGGGCCGGGCCGTGGTGACCAGCGGTTCCCGGGACAAGGTCGAGGTCGACGTGGCGAAACTGCACGGCGCCGGGCTCTGGGCGACCATGCAGCGCGACGCGTGAACGGTTGGCGGCGTCGTGGCGGACTGGTGGTGACCGACCTGTCCGAACGCGAGGCCGGGCTGCTTCGCGGGCTGGTCGGCCAGGTCCGGGACATGCTCGGGGCCCGGGTCGCGGCGACCCCGCGCGATGAACTGGCCGAACTCACTGGCATGACCACCGGCCCCACCACTGCTCCCACCGACCGGGTATTGGCTCGGCTACTACCTGATTTCCACCGTGAGGACGCCACGCTGTCCGGTGGCCTACGCGCGTTGCACGAGCCCGAGTTGGTGGCCGTCAAGGAGGGGGTGGCCGGCGTCGTGCTGGACACCTGCCCGACGCGGGGCGGGCGGGTGCGGCTTTCCGATGAACAGGCACAGGCGTGGCTGTCCGCTCTCAACGACGTCCGGTTGGCCCTGGGCACTGTGCTGGAGGTCACCGAGGACATGCCCGACGAGCTTCCCCCCGACGACCCCCGGGCACCGCACCTTGGCGTGTACCACTGGCTGACCTGGGTGCAAGAGTCCCTCATCGATGCGCTGTCCGGCACGTAGGATGAGGGCGTGCTGACGATCCGCCACGACCTCGTCGACGCGATGGTCAGGCACGCCCGCCGGGACCATCCGGATGAGGCGTGCGGGGTGGTAGCCGGGCCGGTGGGCTCTGACCGTCCAGAACGGTTCATCGAGATGGTCAACGCCGAGCGATCGCCGACCTTCTACCGGTTCGACGCGGCCGAGCAACTTCGGGTGTGGCGGGCGATGGACGCCGCCGACGAGGAACCGGTAGTGATTTATCACTCACACACCGCCACCGAGGCCTACCCGTCGCGTACCGACATCTCCTACGCCTCCCAGCCGGAGGTGCATTACGTGCTGGTGTCCACGCGCGATCCGGACACTCACGAGCTGCGTTCCTACCGCATCATCGACGGCGTGGTCACCGAGGAGCCGGTCGAGGTCGTCGAGTCGTACATGTTCTCCCATACCGGTGCCGACGACGTCCCCGACGCGCTCTGAGGCGTACCGGCTCGTGCAGTCTTCGGAATGTCCGAGGCCGGATGCGCGTACAGGTACTGGTGAGCCGACCGCGCCCTACAGGAGGATCTGACAATGGCCGTCACCGTCTCCGTTCCCACCATCCTGCGCACCCACACCGGGGGCGAGAAGTCCGTTCCGGCGTCCGGTTCCACGGTTGGAGAGGTGATCGAGGACCTGGAAAGCCGGCACTCCGGAATCAAAGGCCGGCTGGTGAAGGATGGATCCCTGCACCGTTTCATCAACGTCTACGTCAATGACGAGGACATCCGCTTCGCCGGCGGTCTGGCCGCTGCGGTACACGACGGTGACAACGTGACGATCCTGCCGGCTGTCGCCGGCGGTCGTGAGTGGGAAACAGTGTTGTAGCACCGTTTCGCGCGCTCGAGCGCGACCGAAGGGAGCGCAATGGCCCGGTATGACTCGTTGCTCGACGCGTTGGGTGATACCCCGCTCGTGGGGCTGCCGCACCTATCGCCCTCATCCGACGTGCGACTGTGGGCCAAGCTGGAGGACCGCAATCCCACCGGTTCGGTGAAGGACCGTCCCGCGTTGGCGATGATCGAGGACGCTGAGCGCTCCGGCCGGCTTACCAAGGGTTGCACCGTTCTGGAGCCGACCTCAGGCAATACTGGGATCTCACTGGCGATGGCGGCGAAACTCAAGGGCTACCGGCTGGTCTGTGTAATGCCGGAGAACACCTCGATAGAGCGGCGACAGCTCCTCGAGGCTTACGGTGCGGAGATCATTTTCTCTCCCGCGACTGGTGGTTCCAACCAGGCGGTGGCGCGGGCTAAGGAGCTGGCTGCTGCGCACCCCGACTGGGTCATGCTCTACCAGTACGGCAATCCGGCCAACGCTGCGGCGCATTACCGCACCACCGGACCGGAGATCCTTCGCGATCTGCCCACCATTACTCATTTCGTCGCCGGGCTTGGTACCACCGGCACACTGGTCGGAGTGGGCCGCTATCTGCGGGAGCGCAAGCCCGATGTGCAGATCATCGCAGCGGAGCCGCGCTACGGAGAGTTGGTGTACGGCCTGCGCAATCTCGACGAGGGGTTCGTGCCCGAGCTTTATGACCCGGAGGTACTTACCGGCCGGTTCTCCGTCGGCTCCTTCGACGCGTTGCGCCGCACCCGCGAGCTGCTGGAGGCCGAGGGCATTTTCGCCGGCATCTCCACCGGCGGGATCCTGCATGCCGCGCTTGCCGTGGCCGAGAAGGCTGCAGGCACCGGCGAGCCGGCCGACATCGTCCTCGTAGTCTGCGACGCAGGCTGGAAGTACCTGTCCACCGGTGCCTACTCAGGCGACCTCGAAGAGGCCGCCGCCCGCCTAGACGGCCAGCTCTGGGCCTAGCTCTGCGCCCTTGAAGCATCCTCCGCTGAATACGGGGACCGCTGCGGACACAGGATTCTCTTAGGGGGCCGGGGTAGTGTCGGTGCAGTGCAGGCCGTGCCTTCCGGAAGTCTTCCCCGTCCGCGGGTGTTTCCAGCCCAGCCCGGACATGCCGCGATGATCATCGCCGCGTTCACCGGCGTGCTGTATATCACCGAGGCGGTGGACATGGCCCTCGGCGGCGCGCTCGACGTGAGCCGCGGGATCGAGCCCCGGCAGCTAGACGGGCTCGATGGCGTGTTGTGGGCTCCGCTGCTACACGGCGATTGGCCTCACCTGGTGGCCAACACGGTGCCGGTGCTGGTACTCGGATTCCTCGCGCTGGCCGGCGGCGTCGGCCAGTTTGTCGCGGTGACCGCCACGATCTGGTTGGTCGGCGGCCTGGGAACGTGGTTGACGGGCAGTCCCGGTGTGCACCTCGGTGCCTCGATTCTGATCTTCGGCTGGCTGGTCTTCCTGCTTATTCGAGGTTTCTTCGCCCGCAGTCCGGCGCAGATCCTGCTGGCGGTGGCGCTGTTCGCAGTCTGGGGTGGCGTGCTGTGGGGCGTGCTACCTGGTACTCCGGGAATCTCCTGGGAGGGCCACCTGTTCGGCGCGTTGGGCGGTCTGCTCGCCGCCCGGCTGGTCGCCCGCGCTGACCGTCCCCGCATCAATTCGGCTCGTATCGACCGACGTGGTACTGACCGACCTTGGGCCAACAGTCCGTGACCCGTGCGGACGCCCCGATCGGCGTCTTCGACTCCGGTGTCGGCGGGCTCACCGTGGCCCGCGCAATCGCCGATCAGCTGCCGCGCGAGCGGCTGTGCTACGTCGGTGATACCGCGCACGGCCCCTACGGCCCGCTGCCCATCGCAAGGATCCGCGCACATGCGCTGGCGGTGGCTGATGAGCTGGTGCACAGCGGAGTGAAACTGCTGGTCATCGCGTGCAACACCGCGTCGGCGGCCTGCCTGGCCGACGCTCGGGAGCGCTACTCGATTCCGGTGGTGGAGGTGGTGCGCCCGGCCGTGCGGCGGGCTGTTGCCGTCACCCACTCCGGTCGGATCGGAGTGATCGGAACGGAGGCCACCATCCGATCCCGGGCTTACCATGACGCCTTCGCCGCAGCGCCGCATGTCGAAGTCTTCGGGGTGGCCTGCCCGCGATTCGTGGACTTCGTGGAACGCGGGATGACGTCGGGGCGTCAGATGCTTGGCGTGGTGCAGTCCTACCTCGAGCCGCTACAGCGCGCCGGTGTGGACACCCTCGTCCTGGCGTGTACGCATTACCCGCTGCTGACCGGTGTGATACAGATCGTCATGGGCGACGGGGTGACTCTGGTATCCAGCGCGGAAGAGACCGCCAAGGACGTGCTGCGGGTGCTCACCGAGGTCGAGTTGCTGCGGGGCGAGCCCGGCGAGCCCGAACACGAGTTCAGTGCTACCGGGGATCCGGTGTCCTTCGCCCGGCTAGCCCGCCGCTTCCTGGGACCCTCGCTTGCGGTGACCGCGCCTGCCGGAAGACTGATAGGAGATTGAGATGCTGCTGACGGTGCTGGGCTGCGCTGGTAGTGTCCCGGCTCCGGAGTCTCCCGCGTCCGGATACCTGGTCCGAACCGGGAACGCCAGTATGGTTCTCGATTTGGGTAACGGGACCTTCGGTGCGCTGCAGCGCTACCTCGACCCCTTCACCCTCGACGCACTCATCCTGTCTCACCTGCACCCGGACCACTGCGCCGATGTCTCGGCACTGACCGTCTACCGTCGCTACCACCCGCATCCTCCGTCGAGTGAACCCCTGCCGCTGTACGGGCCGTCCGATGCCGCCGAACGTCTGGTGGCCGCCTACGCCCCCAACGCCGGCGAGCGCAACACCACTGACCTGTCCGACGTCTACCACTTTCGGTCCTACGCCGGGACCGCCTCGATCGGTCCATTCGACGTCCGCGCCACACCGGTCGAGCACCCCTGCGAGGCCTACGCATTGCGGGTGCACCATGCGGGACGGGTACTGGTCTACTCCGGAGACACCGGCCCCTGTCCGCAGCTGGCCGAGCTGGCCACCGGCGCGGACGTCCTGCTCGTCGAGGCATCCTGGCCGCACCGGGTGGACAACCCGCCGGGCATACACCTCTCCGGCACAGACGCCGGACGAGCGGCCACGGCGGCCGGAGTGGGCCGGCTGCTGATCACCCACGTGCCCCCATGGACCGACCCCGAACAGGTGCTCGGCGAGGCGAAGGCCGCCTTCGACGGGCCCACCGAGCTGATCCGCCCCGGTGCACACTACGAAATCTGAGACGGCTCGGCCGTCGTGACATTGAGACGGCTCAGCCGTCGGGCAGCTCACCGGGAACGCCGTGGGTACGCTGGCGCGGTGACACGAGCCGACGGCCGGACCGACGGGGCACTCCGGGAGGTCCACATCACCCGCGGCTACCAGCAGTGGCCCGCAGGGTCGGTGCTCATCGAGTGCGGTCTAACCCGGGTGCTCTGCGCGGCCAGCGTCGTCGACGGCGTGCCGCGCTGGCGCAAGGGTTCCGGGCAGGGCTGGCTCACCGCTGAGTACGCGATGCTGCCCTCGTCAACCCATACCCGCAGTGACCGGGAGTCAGTCAAGGGCCGCCTTGGGGGCCGGACTCACGAAATCAGCAGGATGATCGGGCGCGCTCTGCGATCGTGTATCGACCTCGCCGCGCTGGGCGAGAACACCATCTCGCTGGACTGTGACGTCATCCAAGCCGATGGCGGCACCCGCACCGCGGCGATCACCGGCGGCTACGTGGCGCTGGCCGATGCGGTGACGTGGTTGCGGGCGGCCGGTCGGCTTCGCGATCCGCACCCGTTGTCCTGCTCTATCGCTGCGGTGAGTGTCGGTGTGGTGGAGGGCCGGGTCCGGCTGGATCTGCCCTACGAGGAGGATTCCCGCGCCGAGGTCGACATGAACGTGGTGGCCACTGACACCGGCACGCTCGTGGAGTTGCAGGGGACCGGGGAAGGTGCCACCTTCGCACGATCCACCCTTGACCACATGCTTGATCTGGCGCTCAAGGGCTGCCAGGAACTGACCGTGCTCCAAACCGCCGCGCTGGCCCGGCCCTACCCCGGCGCACTTCCCCGGTCGTGAGCCCAGTTCGGTTGCTGCTGGCGACGCGGAACTCGAAGAAGCTACTCGAGCTGCGGCGGATCCTGGCCTCGTCGGGTATCAGCGGGTTACAGGTATTGGGCCTCGACAACGTGCCACCGTTTCCCGAGGTCCCCGAGATCGCCCCCAGCTTCGAAGGCAACGCGCTGGCCAAGGCCCATGGCGCGGCGGCGGCCACTGGCCTGGCCACGGTGGCCGACGACTCGGGCCTGGAGGTGGATGCGCTCAATGGCATGCCCGGGGTGCTGTCAGCCCGGTGGGCCGGCCGCCACGGCGACGATGCCGCGAACCTGCAACTGGCGCTCGATCAGCTGGCGGACGTCCCGGACGATCGCCGTGGTGCAGCGTTCGTCTGTGTCGCGGCGCTGGCCGTGCCGTCAGGCGGCCAGCTTCCAGCGACACAGACCGTCGTCCGCGGTGAGTGGCGCGGCGTCCTGACTCGGGCAGCTCGTGGCTGCAACGGCTTCGGCTACGACCCGATCTTCGTCCCGGACGGGGAGTCGCGCACCTCCGCCGAACTGGACCCGGCCGAGAAGGACGCTGTGTCACACCGGGGCCAGGCGCTGCGCGCGCTGTTGCCCGCGCTGCGCCAGCTCAGCTCACAACCTGTACGACCTGACCCACCGACAGGTTCTTGAAGAAGGTCGCCGCCGCGTTCTGGCCCATCCGGACGCATCCGTGCGACTGCCCGCTGAGGCTACCCTGATGGAACGCGATACCGCTGTTGGTGAAGAACACCGCGTAAGGCATCGGGGCATTGTTGTACGCCTTGCTGCGGTGGTGACGGTTCTTCCACAGCACTGTGAATGTGCCAGCCGGAGTGCGGTACCCGGGCATGCCGGTCTTGATCGGTGTTGGCCCGTATGTGACCCGGCCACCATTCATCAACCAGGCCTGCTGGCGGCTGATGCTGACGCAGGCTGCCGCAGAAGAGCCGCACGGCGCCGCGGCGGAGTTGGCCGCGGCTGCTATCGCCGGAGTCAGCACCGTGCACCCGGCGGCGATGGCGAGCGATAAAACGGCATGCCGAAAGAAACGCATCACTTGAGACCCCCCTCAGTAATTAGCATAAGCATACCGCCCCGCGCGCCCAACTCGAAGGGTTAGTTCGCGCGCGGCCCCGGCCGTCCCCGGGCGGGGGGAGGGTGTCCGGTTCCAGCCGGGTCCGACGCGCCCGCCCGTCGGATTCGGCCCCGGGCGGTGTCTCCCGGGGAGGTTCCCGGGAAGAACGTCAGTGAGACGCCGCTGCGGTACCCTTGGTTGCCTAGCGTAAGTGGCTAGTTCGTGATCCGATTCAGGAATGAACAGCGACATCTCCCCGTCCGGTCCCGCCGCCGACGCGTCGCAGACCGGCACCGACCATCACTTCCCCTGGTTCGATGACCTGCCGATCGCCATGGACGCCGTCACGCTGGGACACGGTGTCGAGTTGCACCCGCAGTGCCAGCTGTTAGCGCCGCTAATCGGGGTGTGGCGTGGCGAGGGGCTCGCCCAGTACCCATCGCTACTCGGTGAGTTTCGCTACGGCCAGCAGATCACCTTCGCCCACGACGGCAGACCGTTTTTGGTTTACGAGGCGCGGGCGTGGCTGCTCAGCCCGTCCGGCCAGGTCCTGCGCCCGGCGGCTCGTGAGGTCGGCTGGTGGCGGGTGGACGAGGACGAAACCATTGAAGTGGTCCTCGCGCACATGTTCGGCATCTGCGAGATCTACTACGGCGGGCGCACCGGTGAGACGGCCTGGGAGCTGGAAGCCGACACCATCGCGCGAACCGACACGGCCAGGGAGACGACCGCGGCCGTAAGGCTGTACGGCGTCGTGGAGAACGGCGACCTCGCCTACGCCGAGGAGCGGGCGCTGCGCGGCCTCCCGCTCAAACCGCACCTGTCAGCCCAACTCAAACGCATCGCCGGCTAGCCCACCGGCGGCGTCCCAGAATCGCCATCCGGCTGGCGAATGGCGCCCGGCGTAATGCCGGGAACCGCTGTTCGGTGCCGCATGGCGCTTCGTAGCGGGTCATCGGAAGGTCGCCATGGCGGGTGACTTGTCGAACTGGGTGCGGTACAGCTCCTCATACCGGCCGCCGGCGGCGACGAGGGCGGTGTGCGTGCCGCGTTCCACAACTTGCCCGTCCTCGATCACGAGGATGAGGTCCGCGGCCCGGACGGTGAAGAGCCGGTGCGCGATCACTATCGCGGTCCGCCCGGCGAGTGCCTCGCTCAAAGCGGCCTGCACGGCCGCTTCGGACGTCGAGTCCAGGTGCGCGGTGGCCTCGTCCAGGATCACCACTCGCGGCGCGCCAGCAGTAACCGAGCGATCGTCAGCCGCTGGCGCTCACCTCCGGAAAGCCGGTACCCCCGCTTGCCGACGACCGTGTCCAGCCCATCAGGCAGGGTCGCAACGAGGTCGGCCAACCGCGCCCGGGCCAGTATCTCCCACAGCTCGTCGTCTGACGCCTCTGGCTGCGCCAGCAGCAGGTTCGCCCGCACTGACTCGTGGAACAGGTGCCTATCCTGGGTCACCATCCCGAGCGTCTCGCGGATCGACTCGGCGGACAGGTCGCGTACATCCACACCGGACAGTCGCACGGCACCGCCCTCGACGTCATACAGCCGCGGCACCAGCTGCGCGATCGTCGACTTTCCGGCACCTGACGATCCGACCAACGCACCATCTGCCCCGGCTCGGCCCGGAACGACACCTCGTGCAGCACCTCCACGCCACCACGAGTGTCGAGCTTGGCGACCTCCTCCAGCGACGCTAGCGACACCTTGTCCGCCGAGGGATAGCCGAAACGCACATTCTCGAACTCCACCGAGACCGGCCCGTCGGGGACGCGCCGCGCATCGGGTTTATCGTGGATGAGCGGTGCCAGGTCGAGCACTTCGAATACCCGTTCAAAGCTGACCAGGGCGCTCATCACCTCCACCCGCGCGCTGGCCAGCGCGGTCAATGGTGCGTAGAGCCGGGTGAGCAGCAGTGCAAGCGCCACCACCGCGCCCGGTTGCAATTGCCCCCGCAGCGCGTAGAACCCACCAAGCCCGTAGACGACAGCCAGCGCCAGTGCCGACACCAGCGTCAAAGCGGTGACGAATACCCACTGCACCATCGCGGTGCGCACCTCAATGTCGCGCACCCGCGGCCCGGGCGGCGAACTCCGCCGACTCCTGCGTGGGTCGTCCGAACAGCTTCACCAGCGTCGCGCCCGGCGCGGAGAACCGCTCGGTCATCTGCGTGCTCATCGCCGCGTCGTGATTGGCTGCCTCGCGTTCCAGCCGGGCCAGCCGGGTGCCCATCCGTCGCGCCGGCGCCACGAACACCGGCAGCAACAGCAGCGCGAGCAACGTGATTTGCCAGAGATTCCGATCATTGCCACAAGCGTGAGCACCAGCGTCACCAGGTTGCTGACCACCCCGGAAAGCGTGTCACTGAACGCTCGCTGCGCACCAGATCGCCGGCATCCTCGGTTGACGACACGGCGAAGACTAAAAAGCTAACTATGGTTGAGGTCAAGCATGTCCGCTTCATCCCAGTCAAGCAGGGACGAGCCGTGGCTTCCAACGAGATTCACCGTCGTCTGTCTGACCTACGCGACCTGCCGGCTCGCGGGGCGCCCGCTGTTGTGCACCGGGACGACTTCCCGCGGACGGATCTCCCAGTACTGACCCCACGGTGCTGAGGCCCACCCTGCTCTGGGGCAGGTGATCGCCACCTATCCTGGCGGAGATCCCGCGATCGCAAGGAGGGCCAGTGCGCGAGGTCTGGCTGGGCGATATCCGGTTGCGCAACCGGTTGGTCGCCTCGTCGAGTCTGCTCGGCTACGGCGCTTCCGTCCCGGGCCTGGTGCCGTACGGGATGAGCCCAATATCCCGGTTCGTGCCGCTGGAGCGATTCGGTGCGGTCACCACCCGCACTCTGACGGTGCACCCTCGCGACGGGCATTTCACCAACCGCACTGATTGGCCGTTGCGAGCCTTGCCCAGCCTGCTGCGCAACTACGCCACCGTGTTGCGCCGCGTCGACGGCGGCTGGATCAACGCCTTCGGCTGGTGCAATGTGGGGATCGACGCCTACCTGCGCGACTATTACCCGCGGACCCGCGATCAGAACACCATCATCTCCGTCGGTGGATTCGCGGCCGAGGAGTTCGTCACCCTCGTCGACACGGTAAACGCGGCGGTACCTCCGGGCGAGATCGCGGCCGTGGAGTTCAATGTCTCCTGCCCAAACGTCGATCACGACTTCGAGCCGATCCTGGATGGGGTGCTCACCGACGCGGTGCCGCGCAGCAGTCACCCGGTCATCCTCAAGCTGTCACCGGAC
>JALZCN010000085.1 GCA_030863045.1 Actinomycetota bacterium
AGGGATGGGGCAGAACCTGCAAAAGCCCGCCCAGCAGGCCGTCGAGTCCGTTCAAGCAACCGCCAGCCGCGCAGCATCAACCATCGCCGACCAAAGCCGCTCCGCGGCCCAAGATATCGCCGGACGCGCCAAACAAGCCAAAACCAATCTCGGTGACTCCACTCCCAATCCAAAACCCACAGACCACCAACAATAACGCCCAATCGTCGGACATGAAGCCAGACCCTCGTCTCATGTGGGTCGAGTTCGCTGGCTCGTCGATGCACCGACAAACATAAGATCATTGTCACGTTTTAACTTACCTCGCCACCGCCCTCACCGTGATCCACCGCTTGATCGACCGAGCTCGCACGCTTTACCGCGGCCGCCTAACTCGCAACACGGCGCTCCGCTGACGATCATCGTCGGTCGATCTAAGCCAATTCGCTCGTCAAGCACAGCTCATATCCGGCGGAGGTGAGCACCGACCGGCCCCATATCCGTGAGTGCTCGACGAGCTGCTACTCCCGGCTCGCCACGTCATGGAGCAATGCCACTTAGTTTGAGTTGATCATGCTGCGGGGCTGTTCGCTCCGAGGTTGGCGAGCTTGATGGTGGCTGGGCCGTCGTGCTGGGTCCCGACGTCGGTTTTCTTCTTGATTCGGTAGGAGTTGTGGCGTCCTCGTTTGATGACGCGGGGGTAGGTGCGGTGGCGTCGTGGCGGGTTGAGGTTGCGTGTGGCGGTGATGGTCGTCGTGATTGCGGTGTGGAGGTGTTGGTGCTGTTCAGGGGGGAAAGACCGCCGGACCGACGGTCCGGCGGAGGATGCGGACGGTGCGGGTGAACTTGACTCTGTCGGGGTCGATGTCGGCCTCGGTGGCGGCCTGGCAGATCAGGGCGCTGATCGCATAATGGGTGAGCAGGTAGCCGTAGATCTCCTGGCGCACCATGTCCGGGCTTTTGGACCGCAGCACTTTCCCGGGTCCGCGTAGATGCGTTTTGAGCTGGTCGTTGCCGGTCTCGTGTTCCCAGCGCTGTTGGTATGCCAGGGCCAGGGCCTGGGCGGGCGCACCCCGCGGGTCGGTGATCGTGGTGATCAGCGCGATCAGCTCGCCCGTGCCGTCACCGTCGCGGTCGGGGACGGTGTACTCGATGACCCGCACCCCCACGGCCTGCTCGGGGTCCAGGTCCTGCCCGGCGCGGGCGGCCTCGATGAGGCCTCGCCGGACCGTGCCGCGGATCTTCGGGTTGATCAGCACCGAGGAGTAGGACCCGTCGCCCAGCATCTGGATCACCGGCAGGGACAGGTCGGCCTTGACCCGCCACAGCAGCTGCGCGCCGCTCGCCCCAACGGCTTTGCAGTCCGCCCAGGTGTAGAAGTTCCGGTCGGCGATCAGCAGCCAGTCATCGCCCAGCCGCCCATACAAGCGGCGGGCCAGTGCCTGCTCCCCGCTGCCTTTGCCTGCCACACCACCGATCTCGGCGTCGACCATGGCGTGTGAGCCGCACTCACTGATCGTCACGACCCGAACCTTGGGGAACGCCGACCGGTGATCACCCGACCCCGCATACCCGAACGCCGCGGCGTTCTCCGGCGTGTCGGGAGCGTCCCATTCGAACCCGTCGATGGCCATCAGCCGCCACGGCCCCAGGAAAGCACCCCGCGTCAACACCTCAGCCACCGGTACCGCGACCTGGGCGTACAACTCCCTGAGCACTTCCCAACCCAGCCGCTTGCGGGCTTGGGTTATGCCGCCCGAGGTCGGCACCTCCCACCCGGCATCCCAGCAACCCCACGAACTCAGCGGGCCGGCCAACCGCGCCGCGACTTCCTCATAGTCGTCCTCGGCGAACAACGCCATCGCCATCACGAAATAGACCATGACATGCGGCGGGAGCTTCCCATCCGACCGCTTCGCCTGCCTACCGGCCGCCGCAACCGCCACATCAACCGCGTCCCGAGGCACAGACGAGGCCAGCACCCCCAGCGACACCTGATCCGTCAACCAGCCGCCGGCCACCACAGCATTCTGCGTCACAAACCGTGATCATCACGGCGATCCCGCATCCACCTACGGAACGACACACCACCATCAAGATCAACTTACGCTAAGTGGCATTGTGCCATAGCCTCATACCGCAACGGCTCCTCCGTTGTTATTTCGCTGTCTGGCAGACAACGAAACAAAACGACAGGAGCTGTTGCCCTTCAAGCGTGACACACGCTATTCATCGATTGTGCAGAAATTGTG
>JALZCN010000125.1 GCA_030863045.1 Actinomycetota bacterium
TCCTTGCCCTGGTGCCCTGGTAGGCCATCGACCCGAACTGCGGCAGCGTGAATCCGATCCGCATTCGCCACCCCCGCGAGCAATACCGGGAGGAACACAGCCTTGGCCAAGTAGGCGCTGGTACCGCCGAGCGGCCGGAGAAGCGAGTTTCTGCTCCCTCGGCCGGAGATCGTCCCCGCCGCGCCGGCCGTTGGTAGCCCGTTGCCACGTCGAGGAGCCTCACCGGGACAGAGGAGGGTATGCGGGACTATGGCAGTGGATGACGGGGGAGCAGGGCCAGCAGCCCGGCGCGAGCTGACGACAGCGGCGACGACAACGCAGACGGCTTGCTTGCCTCGATAAGCGGGCGTTGACGTCCGCCCGGTGGTCCCCAGCTTCACGAAATCTAGCGTTATTGACCTTGGCCTAGCTCGGTACTGCTCTGCCGAAGAGTGCTGCGGGAGAATGCACGCGGAGTGCCTGTGAATGTGCATCGCAGAGCTGTGGGCCGCATTGCCGCCTGAAGCGTTCTCTACGTCGAGGTCCATGACCGAGTGGAGCTGGACGCCGTCTTGTTGGAGGCGGTGTCCGCTATACAGCCGGAGAGCTACCAGCGGATTCGGGTCCAAGTCGCTGGCGGTGCACCCCAGTTCGACGGCTGTTCGTGACGCAACCTGTTCGAAGGCCTCAATCTCAGCGATGACTTCGTCCACCGAGACGTGAGTCAAGCGGCGCCGGAGCTGGGCTCCATGGTCGAACCCTAAGCTGTGTACGGCGCGCGGGATTGTCACCTGCCAGCTTAGATCGATCATGGCCCACAGGTATAGCGTGCGCTATACTTTTGGCGCACGGAGCGACAGGATGCCGTGGGAGATCTTCCTCACTGACGAGGTCAACGGATGGCTCGACGACCTGACAACGGTCGACGACGGCAGCTACCGACAGGTCGTGTCTATGCGATCGAGGCGCTAGCCGACAAACATATAGAGGCGATCGGTCGCGAGGACGTCGAGCGCGGCACGTCCCGGCTCATTCCCAGGTTCGTGCGCGCCGGCTCGCTGACATGCGCAAGCGGCGCGGTCTGACCCAGCGCGAAGTCGCCCAGGCGATGGGGGTGACCATCGGACGGGTCAGCCAGATCGAACGGTGACCTGTCCGGCATCGACGTTCTTGACCGTTACGTCACCGCTCTCGGAGGCCTCCTTGAAGTCGTCGCGAACTTCGGTGACGAACAGTTCAAGGTCGGTTGAGCACAGGTGTGATAAACGATGATGCTTACCACATTGGAGATGGCGCGCGCCGAGTTCGGCTTCTACGCAGCCCACATTGCGTTATATAAAGGTGAAGTCGAACCCCTGCACGGGCATACCTTCCAGGTCGCCTTGCGCGTGTCCGGCGAGCCCGATATCAGCGGAATGGTTGCTGAGTTCAACGAGATCAAGCCCGCAATGCGGGACGCTGTCGCGCCGCTGCGACGTCGCACCCTGATACCTGGACAGGCACCGGAGCTGCAAATCACGCCGAACAACGACTCCCTGTCGATTACCTGCGGCCGCAAGAAGTACCTGCTGCCTGCCGAGGACGTGACCATACTGCCGCTGGTCAACACCACGCTTGAGGCGCTGGCCGGCTACCTGCTCAGTCAAGTGCTGCCGCAACTGAAGAGGGCCGGACTGGTGGCTGCCGAACTTGAGATTTCCGAGCTCCCGGGCACCTCGGCCACTGCCCGTGCCGACCTGGGCTGAGCTGATGATCATTGAGCCCCATCGTACGTGGCGGATCTTGTCCATTGAACTGTCCCGTCTCCCGAGTGCCGTAGTGCCTCTACGGGAGAGCAGTGCAGGCAAGTCCCGGGCCGTACGCGAGGTCGTCGTGGTTGGGCCACCACACCTGGTGGTACGTGGCGGCGACGATCTGGCGCAACTCCGCGCGAGGGATCGACCCGCGGAGGGCGCGTGGAAGTGCGGGGCGCCGCGGCGCTGGGGTTCGACGGTGCCGAGGTACTGCACGTCCCAACCGACGCAGCGGCGGCTGTTCTGCCAGAACCGGTCGAGCAGCGCGGGGAAGTGGATCGCGTCGCGCGCCGCCCGCCGGTAGTCGTACGAGTCGGGGTCACCGCGGCCCCGTCGGCGTCCACGCGGCCGTAGCTGCCGAGGGTGAGCGTGACGAACGTGGACGGGCGGTACTTGCCGCCGAACACCTGCCCCACCGTACGTCGCTGGGCGGGACGCTGAGGGAAGTTCGGGGTGTCCTGCCGCCGTCGACCGGCGCTTGGTCGGCAGGGCCGGCGGGTCGAGTGGGGCGAGGCGACCGCAGACCCCGGCGATGCGGATCGCGGCATCCAGCCCGCGCATGGATTCGGCGATCTGCTCGCAGCCCTCGTCGTCGCCGTTGGCCTCACACCCGGCGTGGGCGGCGAACAGGTTCGCGCGGGCGGCCAGCAGCTCCCGCTGCTCGGCGGTGGGCTTCGCGCGTTCCTCTCGAGTGAATCGTGATGTCCATGGCAGTCACGCTAGGTGCGGCTCCGGGGCCGACGCTTTTCGATTCCAGGATGAATGCCTACTCGACCCTGTTGAACACGCCCCTTTACCGGTCGGGACGAGTCGAAACAGATGAGAGAACTCGTCTCACGGTGTCTGCGAGGGCCTCAATCGGGTGCCGACGTAGGCCGCGAGGTGCTCGCCAGTGAGGGTGGAGCGAGGTCGGCGGGTGTGCCCTCGAACACGATCCGGCCGCCGTCGTGGCCGGCGCCGGGGCCGAGGTCGATGATCCAGTCGGCGTGCGCCATGACCGCCTGGTGGTGCTCGATGACGA
>JALZCN010000131.1 GCA_030863045.1 Actinomycetota bacterium
AACAAGTCCCAGCTGACCTGACGCCGCCCGGCAGCATGCCGGAAGCGCGTAACGCCGGGCTCGGGGCTACCAGTGCTGCGGTCGTCATTCACCAGCGGACTCCAGGATGTCTGGCAACACGTCTGTATCGACTGCCGACCAGGCTTGTCGGCGCACCAATGCAGCAGGCAATCCAGCCAGGCTCGACACTCCGCGACCGCAGGATGATCGGGGATTCAGAAAGGTCACCACCGGTGTCGTTGGCCGCGTCGATGTCTGGCCCGACGATCCAGCGACTGCCAGCAGGGTCAGAGTTGGCCTCTAGCGTGTATAGCGGTGCACTGATTGCGGTGTGGCGTTGTCGGGAGTTCGAAGACGACAGGGCTGCAGTCGCGGGATGTCGGCTGAAATTCCTGGTTGGGTTTGATTGTCAGGACTGCGCCAGTTGTTGGCCCTGGCGCTGCTCGTAGCCTTGCTGGTCGGGATTTACTATTTCGGACGTACTGCCGCTGAGGTGATGCACGCCAAGTTCACCGTCGGTGCGCATCGTATGCGTTGATCGCTTCGCGGGGAGCTGTGGTTGAGCAGCGTCCTCGGCTGTTGGCTTGCGTGTTCACATCGAGGTAGCGCAGGCCTGACCAGCCGCAACTACTCCGAACAGAGCAACGACCGCCATTGCCGCCGCGGCCACTCGCCTCAACCACAACGTGATGAGGCGATAAAGCAGGTACGCGCCATCGGGTGCTGGGGCGCCACCGGGTGTTGCACTCCCCGCCCGTGGTGACGCCGCGAGCAGTTGTTGTTGGCCTGGTCATACTCGAGGAGGGAAATGCGTCCCCGCTCGCGCAGCTCAGTCAGCCGATCCAGCTCGGTTGACCATGCTCATGTCCCCATCCACCGTCGCTGTGCCGCTCACGTGCTGCCAGCTTGTTGGTTTACGGTGACCCCGTCGGCGGCTGGTTGGTAGCGGTCGGAGGGTTGGTTCCGATCAGGTTGTGGCACTCCGGCGTTTGGTTAGCGGCGGCGCTCAGCTGCGGGTCGATGGCGAGGTTATCGAGCACCTGGGCGCGGTTGCCGAGTGCGCCAAGGACGTTGACGGCTGCACTGACGGCCGGTGCGATCGCGCCCACGTCGTTGGGGTCAGCCCGGTTGAGTTGGGCTAATGCCTGGTCGAGGTCTTCGCGTAACTGGATGAGCTGGTTGCCCATGGTGTCGAAAACTTGCTGCCCGTTGTCCACCGGTGCGGCTCCGACCGAGGGGAGCTGATCGATCGCCTGTTGGGTGGCGTTTCGCGCGGTGTCCAGATAGTCGATGTAGGCCTGCCGCGTCGTCGCCAGGTTGCTCAGGTCGGGCTGGGGCGGGGTGCCGAGCCGGTCAAAGGCAGGCTGCAGCGACTGGCACATCGACCTGGTCCAATCCAGCGTCGCTGGCTGCGGTTGGACCGGCGGCGAGGTCACCGCGGGCGGGGCAGGTGGCGGGGACGGCGCGGGGGCTTCGTTGTTGGCACACCCGGTGACCGCAAGCCCCGCAGCGGCCACGAGCACGCCAAGCCGACAACGCAACAGCGCGCCCCCAGCAGGATTTGTAGTCTGCTTCACAAGTGCTCCTCTGTCCTGGACTTTATCTCTGGTGGTATCTGGCACATCGAGCTCACCAATCGGATCCTCGCCGAGCCCTGTTCGGCTCGCTGGCTGGAGTGGGAAGCTCGGGTAGCTGTTAGCGCGGTGGGATGCCAAATCAGTTCTTCTTGAACGTGTGCTTGGTGGCGTCCTTGGCG
Organism: Actinomycetota bacterium; assembly: GCA_030863045.1. GTDB lineage: Bacteria > Actinomycetota > Actinomycetes > Mycobacteriales > Pseudonocardiaceae. The sequence goes on from JALZCN010000131.1 coordinate 1,757, forward strand.
TCGGCCGCGCTGTCTTTGACGTTCTCACCGGCCTGCTTGAGACCGGCCTGCGTCTGGTCGGCCTGACCCTCGGCCTGCATGTCTTTATTATCGGTTGCCTCGCCGATCTTCTTTTTGGCCTTGCCAACAACTTCCTGAACCTTGTTCTTGGCCTTGTCGGTGAAGCTCATATTGACTCTCCTTCGCGTCGTTTGGTCATGATTGGGTAGGGACAGCGATTGGGTAGGGACAGCGGACCGAGGCTGGGATCGTCACGGTCAGTGGGTGGCTTCGAAGGGTCAATGACCATTGGACCGGCTGCCGCCTGGCCACGAGCACGCCTACCGCGCATGATTCGTGGTCGCGCCGCCTTGCCCATCGGGTTGAATATCTAGCTGCCAAGGCCTGCGCGGTTGATGTTGCGGTGGTAGCGCGTTCCGCTCAGGCCACCGAGGACCGCGCCAAGCAGGCTCACCGCGGCGGTGGCGAGCGCGGCGATGATGCCGCCCGTGGTCAACGTTTCTGCGGTGATCGGCAGCTGAGAAAGGCCATTGACGTTGGTCAGCGGGTCGAACTGGCTGCCGACGATCGCGCCGAGCACGGCAACCACAAGGGCGATCACCAGCCCCCACACCCACACCGTGATGCCCTGCTTGATCCCGTTGAACCGGGCCATTCGGCCCGCGACATAACCGCCGCAGTAGTAGGCCACGAACAGGATCACCATCATGACGATGCCGCTGACAAGCCCAGCTGTCGGGACGTTCTGGGGATTCCGGGCCACCTCGCCAGCGAGCTCACCGGCGTCGGTCGTTATGGCCTGCCCGGCCGCTGCGCCGATGGCACTGACCAGCGCGGTCAACAGTACCGC
>JALZCN010000139.1 GCA_030863045.1 Actinomycetota bacterium
GAATCGGCAGGTGGCCGCCATGTCCCGCTTCTCGGCGACCAGAACGTCGATGACCTGGCGAACTGGTCGATCGCCCGGTACAGATACACCCACCGCCCGGCGATCTTGACGTAGGTCTCATCCACAAACCAGCGATCACCTGGCGCGTGTCGGCACGGTCGTGCCACATCGATCAATAAGGGTGTGAAGCGCTGCACCCACCGAAAGATCGTGACGTGATCAACCTCGATGCCGCGTTCGGCCAGCAGCTCCTCCACATCGCGGTACGACAAGCCGTAACGCAGGTACCAGCGAACCGCGAGCGTGATCACATCCGCAGGGAAGCGAAACCCCGCGAAGCTGGACCTCAATGCTGGCACGCGACGAGAACGACGGCGCATCGACCAAGCCTGCCTAATCTTGCTCTCCACGACGCAACAGTCCCCGTCGCCCTCGTCAAGTACATCCGCCGCAGTCCGGCATTCGCCCGGAGGCGGGAACATGGCCGTGAGCTCACGGATCCGGTCGTAGGCAGGATGCATCGCCTTGGTAAGGGCTAGCGGGCAAGGAAGGTGATCCGCCCAGGTCCCCGCGTGGTCCCGGTCGTGGCCCCCGGTGGTGGAAGCCGGGTAATCGCATGCTGAGTGCCTCCTTGGCGCCGTCTGTGGCTGTTGTTCACGTGGGTAGGCAATGGTGTTGCTCACTGCCGTACGAACGCCCGGGCATTGGCCATGGAGCTCGGCACCAAGGGAAAGGTGGGAAGACCTTGGCCGCGCGAAGCGCACTGATGGGGCGGCCAAGATGCTTTTGCCCCTTGGTGGTGAGGGATGGGTGCTGCGAAGCTCGGGGCCAGCAACCACCCACGCCGCAGACGGGTCCATCAGGGGCTTCCGGCCTGCGCTTGCTGAGCTCGAAGTCGGGTGTCGATTAGTGTCGATTAGTAGTGACTTGAGACCGGCACGCCTGTTGGGTATCCCGTAGCTGGAGGGCAGAGTTGTGTCAGGAGACCTTGATCAGATCACTGAGCGGCAGCAGAAGGTGTGGGCCACCGGGGATTTTCACCGGATTGGGGTGGCCATGCTCGTCATTGGTGAGATGCTGGTTCGCTCGCTGCACGTGCACGCAGGAGAACGGGTGCTCGATGTTGCCGGCGGCGCGGGCAACACCGCGTTGGCGGCGGCGCGGCGGTGGGCCGATGTGGTCTGTTCCGATTACGTACCCGAGCTACTGCAACGCGCTGAGCGGCGTGCTGAAGCAGAAGGGCTGCCCCTGCGCACGCAGGTCGCCGATGCCCAGCAGTTGCCTTTTGCGGACGGCACGTTTGACGTTGTGACATCGACCCTCGGTGCGATGTTTGCCCCGGACCAGCCGCGCACAGCATCCGAACTGCTCCGCGTACTGCGCCGGGGCGGACGGTTGGGTATGGCTAACTGGACGCCCCGAAGCTGGATCGGCTCACAATTCGCTCTGCTAGCGCAGTTTCTTCCGCCACCACCGGGACTGATCTCACCCGGCGCATGGGGCACCGAGGAGCGGTTGCGCGAATTGTTCAGCGACCGGATCTCGTCCCTGGAGACCAGGCAGCAGCAGGTGGAAATCTGCTATCACGATACGACGGGCCTGTTTGAGTTATTTCGCAAGTGGTTCGGGCCGGTGTCCACAGCCTGGCATACGCTCGACAAACCGCAGCGGGAAAAGTTCCGAGACAGTTGGATCGCACTTGCCGATGAATTCAACGTTGCGCGGGACGGGACATGCGAGATGCCCTTCGAGTACCTAGAGGTCGTCGCGGTGAAAGCATGAACACTTATGTCGATCTATAAACGACCTGGACAACACTATCCGGCCAACCAACAGTCCGCGACCGAGTTTAGACATCCAGGCCCTTGACAGCGCGGCGATGAATAACCCCGTGCCAAACCACTGCCTGGGATCTGCGTGGCAAGCCGTGTGGAGCTAATTTTTGGAGAGCGTTCGCGGCTCGTCAATGCGCACAACAACGGCTGATTGAGTTAAGCCATCGAGGCCAGAAGTTTTCGTACTTCGCCGTCTGCGCCGGTGTAAGCACGTTTGTCAGCTACACAGCACCGACCCTGGTACACAGTCGTACTCGACAACGTGTGGGTGCCGAACAAGTCATCCACCTCAGGGGACCTGGGCATATTCGTGTATCAGCCCACCGAGTCGGTCGCGACGTTGCAGATGAAGGGTGGTTGGCGACGCGGGAGGTGGGAGCGGTGGGAGCGGTGCTGCTTGATGCAGTGTGCGGTGGGGGCGGTGGTGATTGAAGTGCGCCACGTACTCGGCGAGCACAGTCTCGAGGTGGCGCCGGTTGACGATAAGTATCCGGTCGAGGACTTCTCGCGGAGGGTGCCGATCCATCGTTCGGCGATCGCGTTCGCCCGGGGTGCTCGGACAGGGATGCGGAGGATGCGGATGCCTTCGCTGGTGAACACGGCATCGAAGACGTCGGTGAACTTGGCATCCCGATCCCGGATCAAGAACTTGAAGGTCGTCACCCGGTCGCTGAGATCCATCAGGAAGTTGCGCGCCTGTTGAGCCAACCCAGGCCCCGTTCGGGTTCGCTGTGACGCCGAGGAGGTGGACACGGCGGGTGCCGTGCTCCACGACGAACAGCACATAAAGCCGGTGGAATAGCAGCGTGTCGACGCAGAAGAAGTCGGTGGCGAGAATGCCGTGTGCTTGGACCCTCAGGAACTGTCGCCAGGTGGGGCCCTCGCGGCGAGGTGCCGGGTCGATACCGGCTTGTTTCAAGATCAGCCACACCGTACTCGCAGCGAGTGTGTAGCCGAGCCTGGCAAGTTCACCCTGGATCCGCCGGTATCCCCAGGTCGAGTTTTCCGACGCCAACCGCAGCACCAGCTTACGGAGCTGCGGTGCTGTCGAGCGGCTCGGGCTGTGGCCTCGCGGCTGGATCCACCGTCGTTTCACCAGATCCCGGTGCCACCGCAACAACGTCTCCGGAGTGACGAGTCGATGCAGTCGGCAAGCCTTGGATAGCAGTGGCGTCAACGCCGCGAACACCGCTCGGTCCGCCCAGGACAGACGGGGTCTGTTCACCTGGCGCCGGAGCACGGCGACTTCATGGCGGAGCACCAGGATCTCCGCGTTCTTCGATCGTGAACTACGGGCCAGCAAACCGAGCCAGCCCAGCAGCTCTCGGAGAATCAGATAGAGCAGTCGTACCGCCACGACCGGCGATCATGCCCGACGGCCACCGTCCAGTGGTGATGCAGGTCACCGCCGTGGATGACCCGTTTGGCACCCACAGCTGCTTCGTCATTGCAGGACTTTATGGTCGCACGTTTGCACGAACTGCTTGATCGTTTCGATGAGTTTTGGTTCGGGGTCTCGGATGAGCGACGCGTGGTTGGACAAGCGGGCAACGAAGAGCTGAGCTGAGGGACATGCCCGGAGTTGTGCATCGCGGGTTTCGTTGGTCATCCAGAGTTGCCCGCCGATCCAGGGTTTGTCGGCGCGCACGATGAGAACTGGGCACGTTACTTGGGCGAGAGTCCCGAGCGTATCGCTGTTTACCACTGATGCGAATTCGGCGTGCAGGCTGTCCCGCAGTGCCCGTCGCCGGAGGGTGCCATCTGGAAGCGGGGCCGGCTCGAAGCGAGCGAAGCGATCGATCCACCTCTCCGCCTCGGCGCTGTATCGGGGATTTTCTGCGCGCCAGCGCCGCAGGTATTCGTCTACGCTGTTGAACCGAAGATTCAGAGTTTCCCCGGTTGGAACGACGGTCTGCGTACCGCGTTGCTGGAGAAATGCCCGGGTGCCGATGGCCCCCTCTAAGAGGATGAGCCCGCGAAGGTCGCAGTGGGTGGCCACTGCGGCGGCCACTGGACCTCCCAGCGAGAAACCAAGGACCACCGGCCGCTGTAGTTCCAGGGCCTCGATCAGCTGCCGGAGGTCTTCGGCATGGCGGACAAGGTCATAGCCGCTGGGTGGTTTGTCGCTGAACCCATGGCCTCGCAAATCCATCGCGATGAAGCGGTTATGGGGAGCAAGGCGCTCACCGAGCGCGGTCAGGCTGTAGGCGCTACCCGCAGAGCCGTGGATACCCAGGATGGTGGGCTCTGGGCCTGGCCACTCCACGATGTGGATGGTGACCTCAGCCAGGGTCACCAGGTCGTCTTGAGGCAGCGCCGGACCGGCTGGGATGCGGCCCTCGAACCGGTGGCACAGCGATGGTCTTGGCTGAGCTTGGAGTTCTTGGCGCACGATGCGCTGGTAGAGCTGGTAGGCGGCACGCGCGGCTTCGTGGTCGCCTAGGGCCTCGTAGGAGGCGATGAGCAGAACGTGGCCCTCCTCGAAGTAGGGATCGACCCTGATCAGTGTTGATAAGGGTTCGATGGCCGCATCATGTTCAGCACGGGTGGTGACTGCGCGGGCGTATGCGACGGTGGCCTGGCGCAACAGCCGCCGCAGCCCCTCCTGTTCCACGTAGAGCCAGGTGTCAAAGGCCGGGGAAGCCGATACCGCCAGCCCGGCACACAGGTCACCCCGATACAGCGCCAGCACTTCCCGATCGTCAACGTTCCCGGGCCGGTCCCGGACGCGAGCTGCACCGCGGCGAAACGCCGCCACATCGGTAGGCACCTCGACGCGCAGTGAGCCGGATTCTGTCCGCAGGCCTGCCCGCAGAGACTCGGGAAGCCTGGTCCGCAGGTGACTGAAATGCCAGCGCAGCGCGCCCCGAGGATCATCGGCTTCAGGAAAAATCAGCTGGGCGAGCTCACCTCGGGTGATCGAACCTTCAGCCAGCGACAGGCGGGCGAGCAGGGCCAACTCCTTGGGTCGCAGACCGAGAGGTTGATATCCGCCTTCGCTGCGAAGGGCCGCTGATCCCATCAAGCACAGCATGGCCTGCCCATCTCCGCGCACACGCATTCGCACACGCTCGCCGTGGAAAGTGTAGCCATGACAAAAGTCGGTAAGGGCAGCGACAACCTCACGGATACCACTGGACCAGCGCAGACGCCTCAGTCCGACCATCCCTGCGAATGTGGGTGTGGGCTGAGGATACGGCGCCGCTTCGCCGCTGGACATAACGCCAAGCTGCGGTCGCGTCTGCTGCGTGAGGCTCGCATCCGCGACCAGCTGCTTGGTTGAACCCGGTCTCGGTCAAGGGGAAAGGAGGCAAAGGCATGAAGCGCCACCTGGTGC
>JALZCN010000190.1 GCA_030863045.1 Actinomycetota bacterium
GTCACGAGGCGAACATCGTCGGCAAGGCTGTTTCGATGATCTCTCGTACCCAGCCGCGATATGACTGTCGCGGAGCACTGCGATGACGACGAATCCGTCTTGTGGTCGCCGGCCAAGCTCTCGAGCGCGTGCCTTCCGAAAGACGATCAAGAATCGCCAGGCGCGGTCATCATGCGGTTCGAGGGGGTGCACCATGAACTCGACGGGACCGACATGCATAGGGCCCGACCACGCCGGTGGTGCCGAGTTCACGGCGGAAAGCGGCAACAGCCGCCACGGGCGCTCAGTCGACCGCGGTCGCTTCCAGCTCGATCATTAGGTCGGGGAAGGCAAGCCGAGTTACACCAGAACCGTCATCGCTGGAGTGACACCGGCCGCTCGGAGCCGGGATCCCATAGCCTCAAAGTTCACCAGCGCCTGGTCTACGTCGATTGTGTATATGTTCAGGCGCGCGATATTAGCGAGTGTCATCCCTGCTCCGTCGAGCAAGGCTTCAAGATTGTCGAGACTCCTTGGTGGTAGGACGTTAAGTGAAGCCGGCCCCGCGATGCGCAACCCGCACCGCTGGGGGCGACGGCGGGAGTGGCATCGGCGAGGCCGTTGATCGCGGCGAGCATGTCCGGGGGTGTGTGCCGCCTGTGTTGCTTGCCGGTGCAGCAGCATGACCTCGGTGACCGCAGCGCTGCCGCTTGTGATGCGACCTGATCTGCTGGGTGCCGCCGCGCCATTCACCGGATTCTCATACGGATCAGTGGGCGCAGCCGCGGTCGGCACGTTGTGTGGCGTTTCCTGACCATCGACGAGATTGAGGTCGTCCAGCCAAGCGAGAGCTTGCCCTGTCGCGGGGAAAGATCCGCAACACACAGCATGGACAGATCCCCTGGATACAGCCGCGCAGAAGAACTCACGCGATTGCCGCGTGAATCAACGTGTTCGCAGTGCTGCGCGATGTGCTCAGCCACTTACCGAAGAGCGGAAACTCCGAATGCCGAACGTGAACGGCCGCTCCGGCTGATCAGATTTCCAGCTTTCCGGTGCGTGCACCGGCCAGCATGGCGTGCCATTCTTCGGTCCTGACAGCCAGCACCGGGCTTTCATCACCGAGCTTGCTGTCCCGGACGCCGACCCACCCGGCCAGCTCGGTGGTGATCTCCACACATTCTTGGCCGTCCGGAGACGAGTAGCTCGACTTCCGCCACTGGGTACAGCTGCGGAGGGCGGTCTGGGCGACTTCGTGGTTCACGACATCTCCTCCCGGGATACCAGCACGGCCGGGTGATCCTCCCGGTACCTGCCGGGCATCTGGTGGTCAAGCCATACAAGGCCAGCCAAAGATACGGGTAAACCAGCTGCGCCAGCGAGATTGATCTGGCGAATTCCCTCGGTAGTGGTGCAACTGCGGTACATATGCTGATGCAAATGATTGACACTTCGCCGCGCGACCGGTTGCCAAGCGGTGAGCGGTGCATCGTCGAAAGCCGACCCCAGACGTGCGATGCTCGGCCGGTGTCGTCGCTGCCCGACCGCCTTCCCGAACCGGTGGCGCCGATGCTGGCGTCGGCTGGCGAGCCACCGTCCGGCCCGGGCTGGGCATTCGAGTTCAAGTGGGACGGCGTGCGGGCCATCGCCGCACTGGCCGGCCAACAGGTGCGGCTGTACAGCCGCAATGGCAATGACATCACCGCCGGATATCCCGAACTGACCACGCTCAGCAGGCTGCCAGGAGGCAGATCGGCGCTGCTCGACGGGGAGATCCTGACGCTGGACGACGCTGGGCGGCCGAATTTTGGACTACTCCAGCAGCGCATGCACGTCCACTCGCCCAGCCCGGATCTGGTGGATCGCGTTCCGATCTCCTACTACGTCTTCGACGTGCTCGACCTCGACGGCCACCGGTTGCTGTCGCAGAGTTACCAGCGGCGCCGGGAGTTGCTCGCAGGCCTTGATCTGGAGGGGAAATCACCGCGGGTCCGGGTGCCGCCGTACCTCATCGACGTGGACGGCCACCGGTTGCTCGAGGTGGCACGATCGCACGGGCTGGAGGGGGTGGTGGGCAAACGGCTGGATTCGCGGTACCAGCCCGGCCGCCGTAGCCCGGACTGGACGAAGACTGCGCTGTGGACCACCCAAGAGGTGGTGGTCGGCGGCTGGACAACTGGGCAGGGCAATCGTGCCGGAACTCTGGGCGCACTGCTGCTCGGGGCTTACGACAGCCAAGGGCGGCTGCGCTACCTCGGTGACGTCGGCACCGGATTCACCGACCGGATGCTCGAGGATCTTCTGGAGCGGCTAGCCACCCTCCGGCAGCCGGGCAGCCCGTTCGACGAGCCGGTGCCCCGGCAGCACGCTCGCCGAGCGCACTGGGTGCGCCCGCAGCTCGTCGGCGAGGTCGAATACCGGAACCTGACCGCGGACCGCCGGCTGCGGCACGCCGCCTGGCGCGGGTTGCGCTTCGATAAGGACCCAGCGCAGGTGATGTTGGTCTGACGCGCGCTCGCGAGCAGGTCAGCGGGGAGAGCGGCCAGGCCGTGTTGCTCGGCCCACGTCGCGGCCGTGTCCAGCAGTGTCTTTGCCGAGTCCCTGGCGAGCATGACCCAGGCGCGACCGTCCTGTTGAAACGCGGCCAGATCTGTGACCGACAGCGGTTCATCGTCGGCGACCGCAGCCATGCCCAGGTCTCGGAACGCTGCACCGGCCGCTCGCTCGAGTTCGCGCAGAGCCAGCAGATCGTCCTTACGGGCGGCGCGGAGCACGCCGACATTCTCCGCGACCCGCCGACTACCCCGCTGGCGAGCGAACTGCCACCCGTAGCAGGACAACTGAGGCACACTGAGGAGGCGAGTCAGCGGGGAGTGAGATCTGGTGGCCCTTGAGTCGGTGGCCGACGAGTTGTATTCGTTACCTCGGGACGAGTTCACCGCGGCCCGCAACGCCGCCGCTGCGCGCGCTCGTGAACAGGGGCACCGCGAGTTGGCCGACCAGATCCGCGCGCTGCGCCGGCCTTCGACGGCCGCGTGGCTGGCCAACCTGCTCGCCCGTGAGCAGCCTGACGAGGTGCGCGCGCTGGTAGAGCTGGGTGACGGGCTACGCCAGGCACAGCACCGGCTGCAGGGCGAGGCGCTGCGCCGGCTGTCTCAGCAACGCCACGAGCTGGTGCACGCCCTCGTGCAGCAGGCGCAGGCGCTGGCCCGCACGGCCGGACACCCGGCCGGCGCGGCGGTCACCCGCGAACTGGTGAACACCTTCACTGCAGCGGTGAACAGCGCCGCTGCGGCCCAAGCGCTGGCCGCTGGGCGGCTCACCACGGCGCTGGACCCCGCCGACGCGGCGGCTGAACTGTTCGCCGGAGCCGGTGCGATCGACCGGCACCCCCGTGACACCGCCGACCGTGCTGACCAAGTGGGTGGCCCAGACGAGCGGCTGTACCAGGACTTGGAGCGTTTCCGCGCGGAGGCGGCCGAGGCCGGCACCACCCGCGACGAGGCACAGCGCGCGCTGGCCGCCGCCGATCGGGCAGCAGACGACGCGGCTACGGCGTTGCAGCAGCTGCGGGCCCGTCTGGATGCCGCCGAGCAGGCCGAGCACGAGGCGCGTCGCCGGGCGCATGCAGCACAGCGTCACTTCGAGACCGCCGACTGCGAAGCCCGTGAGGCGCAGCGGCGGGTGCGTGACCTGGAACGCCGACTGGCCGCGCACCAGGGTGGATAGCGGCGCATTGAGCGGGTACTCGGCATCTGAGGAGGCAACTGCGATGGCACGAGCTATCTGGAGTGGGTCGATCAACTTCGGGTTGGTATCGATCCCGGTCGGGTTGTTCAGCGCGACTGAGGACCACACCGTCCACTTCCACCAGTTACAGCGCGGCACGGCTGACCGCATCCGCTACCGGCGGATCAACGAGCGGACCGGCAATGAAGTCGACTACGGCGACATCGTCAAGGGCAGAGATGTCGGCGGTGGCGACTACGTGATCGTGGAGCCGGAGGAACTGGAGGCCATCGCTCCCGGCCGGTCCCGGAGCATTGACATCACCAGCTTCGTCGACCTCGCCGAGATCGATCCGGTCTACTTCCAGAAGACCTACTGGCTGGCCCCCGACGGCGAGCAGTACGCCCGGCCTTACGCCCTGCTGCTCGAGGCGATGGCGCGCACCAACCGCGCCGGTATCGCCACCTTCGTCATGCGCGGCAAGGAGTACCTCACCGCCATCCGCGCCGATGGGGACGTGCTCGCACTGCACACCCTGTTCTTCGCCGACGAGATCCGTAATCCGGTCGACCAGCTGGACACGCTTCCGGAACGTATCGCGACTGGGGGCAAAGAGCTCGACATGGCGATAACACTGGTCGAGTCAATGAGTGGACCCTGGCAACCGCAGGATTATCGGGACACCTACACCGAGCGGGTAGAGCAGCTCATCGACGACAAGCTCCGCGGCCATGAGATCGTCGCCGCGGCCGAGCCGCCGGAGGCCACCGAGGTGCCCGACCTGCTTGAGGCTCTGCGGCGCAGCATCTCCTCCGCGCGCGGCGATCGGCCTCGCCGCGAGCCGGATCTCCTGGATCTCTCCGAGACCAGCAAGGCCGACCTCGCCGACATGGCACGCGACCTCGACATCAAGGGCCGCTCGACGATGAGCCGCGACGAGTTGAAGAAGGCGGTTGCTGATGCGTCTGGGACTGCCTTGACCGGACGGCGACGGGAGGCCTCATAGCGGCGGCGGCGTTCTGCCAGCCGCCTCTCACCGCAACTCGGTGACGTGGTCGCCAGGCGGGGTGACGACACTGCGGGTAGGGTTCGCGGCACTTGTTCGAGAGGACCATCATGGTGAAGAAAATCTTCAAGTTCTGGTTGGCCAAGTGGTTGTGGGACCGTCTCAGGGGCCGCCGCGGCCGGCATTAGCTTCTCAGGGCGTCGCCCAGCATGGCGATGTCCCGTTGTCCTCGAACGGGAATTCACCGACGAACAAGAGCGCGACCATTTCCGCCAATTGCCCGCGGTACGGGCCGCGCTCGATGCCCCGACCCACTGTCCGGGCTGCTGCTACCCAGGACGCGGATCGGGCGCGCGGGTACCGCGCCGTCCGCGC
>JALZCN010000337.1 GCA_030863045.1 Actinomycetota bacterium
GTTGGTGACCAGGATCAGCGTGGTCGCCTGGGCTTGTGCCATCGCACCGATCCCGACCAGGGTCTTGCCTGCGCCGCAGGGCAGCACCACGACCCCGGAACCGCCGGCCCAGAATCCGGTCACCGCGTCGCGCTGGTAGTCACGCAGCGACCAACCGTTCTCGGCCAGCTCAATCGGGTGCGCCTCGCCGTCGACGTAGCCGGCCAGATCTTCAGCCGGCCAACCGGCCTTGAGCAGTGCTTGCTTGAGCCTGCCGCGTTCGGAGGGATGCACCGCCACGGTGTCGTCGTCCACCCGCGCCCCTAGCATGGGGGCGATCTTGCGGTGTCGGAGTACCTCCTCGAGCACGGCGCGGTCCAACGATGCCAGCACGAGTCCGTGTGCCGGATGATGCACCAGCTGTAGCCGGCCGTAGCGGCCCATCGTGTCCACGACATCGACCAGCAGCGGCTGCGGTACGGCGTACCGGGAGAAGCGCACCAGCGCATCAACGACCTGCTCAGCGTCGTGCCCCGCGGCGCGCGCATTCCATAGCGCCAACGGGGTGACCCGGTAGGTGTGCACGTGTTCGGGTGCGCGCTCGAGTTCGGCGAAGGGCGCGATCGCGGCACGCGCTGCCCCAGCCGCAGGGTGATCGACTTCCAGCAGCAGCGTCTTGTCAGACTGGACGATGAGTGGCCCGACCTCAGGCGATGAGCTCAACGTGCTCCTCCAGGTTGATTTGGCACCGCGGCTGGTGGTCGGCTCGGCCGGAACCAGTGTCGCAGGTGTGGTAGCACCGCCAACGCAGGACCGGGGTAGCGTCCATCGCCATCTGTCGCTCCAAAGTGAGCCGTTCTCGACTGGCGGCTCGATATATCACTCAGAGCAGTGGAGTACGGCCAACCTGGTCAAGTCATCTACGCCGAGCGGGTGTTGTGCGCTCAGAACACTGGCGCCTCCGGCGAGCAGGGAGGAGGTTCTACGAGACCCGCGGGAAGGCCCTGCCCAGGCCGTCGTATCGTCCGTGCCCTACATCGGACGTATCCGGCTCGGTGCCAGAGGTGCCCCGTCCGTGCGGTGCGGACGCCACGATCGCGGCGACCCGTGGCGCCAGCCGGATGCGTCTGCCGGCCAACGTCAAACCCTGGGGAGGGACCCCACTGTGCCAGCGACTAGCTCGCGACTCTCGGCCGCCGCGGGAGGCTGGTCATGATCGCCGACGCACTTGGTCCCGCGGAGGCGGGCGTCATGACCGCCAACGCATCTAGTCCTGGGGAGGTGGCGTCATGACCACCGAGGTGATCAGTCCTGCGGAGTCGGTGCCGACGGCTGCGCCGGCGACCACCCGATCCCGGTGGTACTGGCGCAACTGGCCGGTGGTGGTGAAGTTGGCCGCCGTCCTGTTGGTGCCCACCATCGTCGCCCTTGTCGCGGGTGTGCTCCGGATCGTGGATCAGGCCGACGCCGGACCTGGCTACGCCCGCATTTCCCAGATTGTCCGCGTGCAGCAGCAGCTGTCCGATCTGATCGGTGCCCTCCAGCGGGAACGGGACCTGGCCACGGCGTTTGTCGCCAAAGGCCGCTCTGGTGACCTGCAGCCGCTGAACGTGCAGTTCCAAGCCGTAGACAGCGCCTCACAAGCGGTCGCGACGGCTAGCGACCAGGTACCAGGCCTGCAATCCACCGGTTACCGTGCCACGCTGAACCAACTCAGCGCGCTGGGCCCACTGCGGGCGAGCGTGACCACCGGCTTCGGGCCGGTGGAGGTTGTGGTCACCGAGTACAGCGCTGTGATCGACCCGCTGATCGGGCTGGACGCCGCGCTCACCCGTCAGCTCGATGACGTCGCCGTTACCAACGACGCTGCGGCCGGGCACGCGCTGGTCGCTGGGCGCGAACAGATCAGCCGCCAGCACGCCATCGTCTCCGCCGCCCTCTATGCCAACCGCCTCACCCCCGGCCAAGTCGAAGATGTGCGGACGGCAGCCGTCCGGCTACGCATCGAGGAGGACGCACTCCGGGGGGCCCTGGGGCCGGCTGATCGCGCTAACGCCGCCCGAGTTGGTGGGGAGGCCGAACTGTCCCGGCAGCGGCTGCTGCAGCTCGTACTCAATCGCGGTGCCATCCGGGAACCGCTGAACACCTCGCCGGAGGAATGGGACAGGCGCAACGCGGAGGTGATCGGCAACATTGTCGCTGTCGAGAATGATTTGCGGCAGCGGATCGATCAGACCGCGCTAGCGCTGCGCGACGAGGTGCGCACTTCGGCCGGTCTCAATTCAGTCATCCTGTTCTTCGCGCTGGCGCTGGGTGTGCTGGTCGGCGTGTTCATCACCCGGGCGCTGCTGCGACCGCTGGGTGTGCTCAAACGCACGGCGCTCGACGTCGCCGATCGGCTGCCCGAGGCGATGGCCCGGATCCGCGACGGTGATGTGCCTGAGCGGGTGATCGCTCCAGTCGCGGTCAACACCCACGAGGAGATCGGGCAGGTCGCCAGGGCGTTCGACGAGGTGCACAGTCAGGCGGTCCGGCTGGCCGGCGAGCAGGCTCAGCTGCGCGCCAATGTCAACGACATCTTCGTCAACCTGTCGCGCCGCACCCAGGGTCTGGTCGAGCGGCAACTCAAGCTCATCGACCGCCTGGAAAGCGGTGAGCAGGATCCCAAACAGCTGGACAACCTGTTCCAGTTGGACCACCTTGCAACCCGGATGCGGCGTAACAGCGAAAACCTGCTGGTTCTTGCCGGCACCGATTCGGCTAATCGATCTGGCCGGCCGGTTCGACTGGTCGACGTATTGCGTGCAGCAGTGTCAGAGGTGGAGCAGTACCAGCGGCTCGTACTGCAGCAGCCACCCGTCGTTTTGGTACTCGGCCGGGCGGCGAGCGACCTGGTGCACCTGCTGGCGGAGCTGCTGGACAACGCCACTCAGTTCTCACCCCCGGACAGCCACGTGATGATCTCCAGCGAATTCGGTGACGACGGCGCGGTCACGATTGAGGTCGCTGACCGCGGCGTGGGGATGACCGAGGCCGAACTCGCCGACGCCAATGAGCGGCTGGCCAACCCACCGGTGGTGGACGCTTCGGTGTCACGCCGGATGGGATTGTTCGTCGTCGGTCGGCTGGCTGGCCGGCATGGCATCGATGTCCGGCTGCGACGCGGCGAGGGCGGGGTGGGTGTCTGGGCCTGCGTCATCATGCCGCCCCGGCTGGTCCGGCTGGTGTCGGAGGCGGTCGATCCGCACGTGGGCACCGTCGCCGAGCTGGCCGCAGGCAACGGGTCTACCGCCGATGACGCCGCACCGCCGGCTGCCAAGTCCAGCGCGACTGTCACTGCCACTCCGACTGCCAACTCGACTGCCAATTCGACTGCCAATTCGGCCGCCAGCAACGGTGCCCCTGTTGTTGAGGCGGACGGCGACACCGCCGCTGAGCCAAAAACCAAAGGCAACGGAACCGGCGGCACAAGATTGGCCAGCCAGCCCGCCGCAAAGGATGTGAAGGACTCTCCGGAGGGTTCAAAGCTGCCGATCCGGGCCGGTAAGCGGTTGATGCCGGCAGGTCCGCCGCCTGCTCCACCTGGTCCACCGGCCAGCCCCCCGGTGGACATCCCGGTGGAGGTCCCCAGCAGCGAATCCGGCACAGACCTCTTCCGCCCGGCACGGGCCACCGTGGCAGGACCGGTCGGACCGGGGCACCGAGTGACGCTGCAGCACTCCACGCCCATCTTCGACGATGTGGCGTCAGCGTGGTTCAAAGAGCATGAGGCCGTCCCGGTGCGCTGGACTTCGCCGTTGGCGAACGGCCCCGCTGCGGCGACGCGGAAGGCTGAGGCGGCCAAGGAGACTGCACCGGCCAAGGAGACTGCACCGGCCACCCGGGAAGCTGCGCCGACCGGGTCTACCACGCCGACCAGCGAAGCTGCACCGACCGGGAAGACTGTGACAAGCCCGGAGACCGCAGCAGCGGCGAAGGCTTCCGCGACGCGGGAGGCTCCGCAGGCCTGGAAGGCCGCAGTGAGCTGGAACACCGCGGCCACCCGAGAAGCCCCCGCGAAGCGGGAAGCTGCGACGCCAGCATCCGCCGCGACAGGTTCAGCACCCCTGCTGCGCCGGCAACCCGGAAAAGCGCTGGCCGCGTCCGACCCCGGCGATGCCGCCAAGTCTCGCTCGCTGGCCCAGCCACAAGTGGATCCTGAGTCGACACGGCCAGGCGATGCACCGGCGCAGGACTGGGGTGCAGCGGATGAGGGTTGGCGGGCGGCGCAAGCGCTGGCCATGCCGGTGAGTGCCGAATTGACTGCCACCGGGCTTCCCCGGCGGCAGCCTCGCGCGCTGCTGGTGCCCGGTGCCGCCGGGTCGCCGGAGCCGGCCGAGCCCACCAATACGCCGGTGCGCAGTGCGGAGTCGATCCGTGGCCGGCTTGCGAGTTACCAACAGGGCATCCGCGAAGGGCGCCAGATCCGCCAAGGTGGCGGCCAGAAGGCTGACGGGTCGCCAACGCAGCAGGATGGAGAAGAGGAGACGAAGTGACCGTTCCCCAGACGCAGTCGGACCGCTTTGAATGGTTGGTGGACGACTTTGTCAATCGGGTGGCCGGGGTGGCGCACGCGTTGGTGCTGTCGGCCGAGGGTATGCCGTTGGGCGCTTCGGCCTACCTGCCCAGGGACCGTGCTGATCAGCTCGCCGCAGTGGCCTCCGGGCTGGTCAGCCTGACTCAGGGAGCGGCTCGTTGTTTCGATGCGGGCGAGGTCGTGCAGACGGTGGTCGAGATGCAGCGCGGAATCGTGCTGCTGATGTCGATCAGCGACGGCTCTAGCCTGGCGGTGTTGGCCGCCCCGGGCTGCGATATCGGGTTGGTGGGGTATGAGATGACGCTGCTGGTCGACCGGGTTGGCCAGCAGCTCACCCCGCGCACTCGCGCCGATCTGCACGGTGCGTTGGGCCGATGACTCCGGCGGTGACGGGTAGTGAGCAAACCGACTAGCGGTGAAGGCGATGAAGAGTCCTTCGCCGAGGTGTTGAACAACCTCAGTAGTGGTCCCTGGCGGTTGGGCGGGCGCCGCAAACGCTCCAAGAAGTCATCGGCTCCGCAGGAACCGGTTTCGGTGTCGCGGCCAGTCCCCAAAAGACCCAGGGCTTTCGACGAGAGGCCGGAGCCGGAGGTCTCAGCTTCCCCAGTACGGCCATACACCTGGACCGGGGGGCGTACCTCGCCGGTGGTCGCCCTCGAAGTCGAGACGCTGGTATCCACCAGCGAGCACGGTCGCGACGTCGCGGCGCTGACCAGTGTAGAACACCGGGACGTGGCCGAGCTGTGCCGTGACCCCCGATCGGTGGCCGAGGTCGCCGCTCTACTATCCCTGCCGCTGGGTGTGGCCCGGGTCCTGCTGGGCGACATGGCAGACATCGGCTTGATCGTGGTGCACCGCAAAGCGAACACCTCTGGTGACACGCCGGAGATTGCCTTGATGGAAAGGGTGTTGAGTGGACTTCGTCGCCTCTGATCGGGCCAGCTCCCCATCGGTCCCATCGGCGCAGTGGGCACCATCGGTCCAGCCCGGCATAGCTGCGCCCGGTCAGCCCGCTGGGCGGCCGCCTGCGGGCGGGGCCGGCGCGATTTCCGCGAAGATCGTCGTGGCCGGGGGCTTCGGTGTCGGCAAGACCACTCTGGTCGGCTCCGTTTCCGAGATCGCGCCGCTGACCACCGAAGCAGTACTCACTGATGCGAGCATCGCGGTAGATGACCTCGCGGCCACACCCGACAAGTCGACCACCACAGTGGCGATGGACTTCGGTCGCGTATCACTGGATGCAGAGCTGATCCTCTACCTGTTCGGCACTCCAGGGCAGCACCGCTTCTGGTTTATGTGGGATGACCTGGTGCGTGGCGCGATCGGTGCGGTTGTCCTGGTGGACACCCGCCGGCTGGCCGATTGCTTTGCGGCGGTTGACTTCTTCGAGGATCGCGGCCTGCCATATCTGGTCGGAGTGAACTGTTTCGACGGTGTGCTGAGCCACAGCGTCGAGGACGTCCGGGAAGCGCTGGCCATCGATCCCGCGATACCCATCATCCCTTGTGATGCCCGCGAGCGGGAGTCCACCAAGAACACCCTCATCGCGCTGGTCGAGCACGCCATGCGCAGATCGGTGGGCGCTCGCAACTGACCCGGGGTTGCTTGAAGTCAATCCAGCGCCGACTGCGCTGGTTGAGAGACACGGTGAGTGATGTACGGGTCGCGAGCTGGGGGCGACGTCGAGTTGGGAGAGTGCGCAGCGTGGCCGCCCACGAAGGTAGGGCAAGACCCCCCTCCGGCCGCTCCGGCGGCGTCATATTCCATGACGAGATGATGGCGAACCTCGGTGGTGGGCCTACCGGTGTCGACGTCCGTGGTCCTGCGGAGATGCCATCATGACCGCTACGCTCGGGACTGATGGCGCCGCGCCGCCGCACCGCCGCAGCGGCCGGTGGCGGCTACGAGATTGGCGGCTGCGGACCAAACTCACTGCGGTGCTGCTAGTACCCCTGCTGCTTGCTGGGGTGCTCGGCGGGCTGCGGGTCTCCGACCTGATGCGCCAGGCCAACGATCTCGCCGCCGTTGTGCGGCAGGTCGGGTTCGCCCAACAGGTCGGCTTAGCCGTGCACGACCTACAGGGGGAACGGCACCTGGCGACCGTGGCGCTCGCCACCGATCGCCCTCCGGACCAGGCTGCGCTGCAGGCCCAATACCAGCGGGTGGACGCCGCCGTCAGTATCTTGCGTGCCGGGGACTTCAGTGCTGACCCGCTCGCCCCAACAGCGGCATACCAGGCCGCGCTCGGCCGGCTGTCCGGGCTCGCTGCTGTACGGCGGACCAGTGACGAACGCAATGTGGCCACCGCCTATTCCAGCCTCATCGCTCCACTGCTCGACCTCAACCGCAGAGTCCTCGATGGCATCCGCGACCCGCTGGCGCAGCAAGCCGACGGCCTCAAGGCGCTCGCGATCGCCAAGGAGCAGGCCTCCCAGCAGCACGCCGTGTTGCACGCGGCCACCTTGTCCGGCGTTATGCCCGCGGATCAACAGGCCACGTTGCGCACCGCCGAAGCCAGATTCGACGCCGCTGTGGATGAATTCCGCCTAGCGGTGCCTGGCTCACAGCTCTTCGAGGCCAGGGCGGTCATCGATCGCAAGCGGCTGCTGGAGACTGCGCTGGACCGGGCGGTGCGACAAGCGTCGCTGCAGACCGTGCCTGCGGACTGGAACTCCGCCGCCGCGGGCACCGTTGAGTCCATCCGCCAGGGGGAGATCACGCAACTCAATGCGTTGCGGACGGCAACCGCAGTGCGCAGCGACCAGGCGTCGCTCCAGGCACTGTGGAACGGCGCCGTGGTGGTGGCTCTACTGGTTCTCGCCGTTGGGACC
>JALZCN010000196.1 GCA_030863045.1 Actinomycetota bacterium
CGCAGCGCGGCGATGAGCCCGCAGGCGACCGAGGTCTTGCCCGCGCCCGAGCTCGTGCCTGCGACGACGACCCGCGGGATCACCACTCGATCCCCTGCTGCGCGCGGATGCCCTCGTCCATCGGGTGCTTGATCTTGGTCATCTCCACCACCAGGTCGGCCGCGTCGAGCAGCGCGTGTGGGGCGCTGCGGCCAGTGATCACCACATGCTGCTTGCCGGGCCGGGCCGCCAGCGTGGCCAGCACCTCGTCGGTATCCAGCCAGCCCCAGTGCAACGGATAAGTGAACTCGTCGAGCA
Organism: Actinomycetota bacterium; assembly: GCA_030863045.1. Taxonomy (GTDB): domain Bacteria; phylum Actinomycetota; class Actinomycetes; order Mycobacteriales; family Pseudonocardiaceae. The sequence continues at coordinate 298 of JALZCN010000196.1, forward strand.
CGTAGAGGTTGTGGACCTGCCTGGCAAGCCTACGGGCGATCTCCGTCCAGCCCTGCGCCGCGGCGGCGGCGTGGTCGTCGGCGCTGCCCTGCTTGCGCGCCCAGGACCACCCCTCGCCCATCTTGTGCCACTCAACCGGCCCGCCCTGCCCGGTCCGCTGGTGGACCTCGTGCAACGCCCGGAACGCGGACTCTTCCCCCACCTTCCACTTCGCGGACTTGACGAACTGGAACACCCCGATCGACCAGCCCGCGCTCCACCCGCGCAACGCCATGCCGAAGGCAGCCGTGGACTTGCCCTTCATCGCGCCGGTGTGAACGATCAGCAGCGGCCGGTTGCGCCGCTGCCGGGTGGACAGCCCGTCGTTGGGCACCTTGACCGGCACGCCCTGGGGCATCTGAACCTCCGTCGAAGCAACAGAGTCTAAGCAATCGATCTGGCTGCGCGGACCACCCCGGTCACCGCGTCGGCCGACAGCTCCTCCAACCGCACGCACCCACCGCCCAACGCGACGGCCAGCCGGTCGGACAATCCCAGCCGCACCGGTCCGGACTCGCAGTCCACCACGATCGATGCCACCCCGTCACGGCGCAGCGAACCGGCTGCGGTGAGCGTGGCGTCCATCCCGCCGTGCGTGGCTCGGCCGTCGGTGAGCACCACGAGCAACGCCCGCCGGGCGGGATCGCGCAGCCGCTCCGCGGCCAGCACCTGCGCGCAGCGCAGTAAGCCCGCGGCGACCGGGGTGCGCCCCCCGGTGCGCAGCGTGCGCAACCGCGCGGCAGCGGCCTCCACTGCAGACGTTGGCGGCAGCACTACCTGCGCCTCTGCGCCCCGGAAGCTGATCAGACCTACCTTGTCGCGACGCTGGTAGGCGTCCAGCAACAGCGACAGCACCGCCCCGCTGACCGCGGACATCCGGGCCCTGGCCGCCATCGAGCCCGATGCGTCGACGGCGAACAACACCAAGGTGGACTCCCGTCCCTCGCGGACCGCGCGCCGGACGTCAACCCCGTGCACCACCAGGCCTGGACCGCAGCGCCCGCGGTCGTGCTGGTGTGGGGCGGCGGCGATCAGCGTGCCCAGCAGGTGCAACCCGCTGCCGTCGGAGGTGGACGCCCGGATGGTGCGACCGGTGGTGGTCCTGGCCCGGGACCGCCGACCCGGAACCCCGGCACCCATACCGGGCAGCACCAAGAACCGAGCCCGGAACGGTGCCGCCGGTGCCGGCACTGAGGTGGCGGACGCGGGATGATCGGACACGGGGTAATTGGACACGGGGCAATCGGGCGCGGGGCCGTTACCCGTCCCAGCGGGATACTCGCCGCCCGTGGGCTTCTCGGCACCTCCGTCACCGGGCCCTTCGGGCGGCTCATCCGGCGGTTGGTCCGCCGTGCGCAGCGCGTCCTCGAGCTGCTCACCGTCCAACCCGGGCTGGTCGAACGGATCGCGGCGGCGGCGGTGGGGCAGCGCCAGCACCGCGGCAACCCGGACGTCGTCCTCGGTCACCGCGGTGGCTCCCCGCCACGCGGCGTGCGCCAGGGCGGTACGGGCCAGCACCAGATCAGCGCGCATCCCGTCCACCTCGAACGCGGCGCACACCGCAGCGATCCGGCGCAGCTCACCATCCGGCAGCACCACTGCAGGCAGCGCGGACCGGGCCACCGTGATCCGGTTGGTGAGAGCAACGTCCTCAGCTCGCCACTGCGTGGCGAAACCGGCCGGATCCGCCTCGTAGCACAGCCGGCGGCGCACCACCTCGGCCCGGGTGTCGACATCACGGGAGGCCGCCACCTCGACGGTGAGCCCGAAGCGGTCCAGCAGCTGCGGGCGCAGCTCCCCCTCTTCCGGGTTCATCGTGCCCACCAGCACGAACGACGCCGCATGCGAGACCGACACACCGTCCCGCTCCACGTGTGCGCGACCCATCGCGGCCGCGTCGAGGAGCACGTCGACGAGGTGGTCGGGCAGCAGGTTGACCTCGTCGACATACAGCAAGCCGCGGTGGGCCGCGGCGAGCAGCCCCGGCTGGTATGCCGAGACACCCTCGGTGAGCGCCCGCTGCAGGTCCAGCGAACCCGCCAACCGGTCTTCGGTAGCCCCCACCGGTAGCT
>JALZCN010000198.1 GCA_030863045.1 Actinomycetota bacterium
CGGCCGACGATGGCATCGACGACCCGGCCGGCCAGCACCGTGACTTGCCAGGACAGCGTCACCATCACGATCAGGGTGAGTACCAGCTGGATCACGTTGGTGACCAACCCGGATAGCGTGGAGGTCAGCGCGGTTTGCGCACCGATCACGTCGTTGTTCAGCCGGCTGACCAGCGCCCCGGTGCGGGTACGGGTGAAGAAGGCCACCGGCATCCGCTGCACATGCTCGAACACTGCGCGGCGCAGGTCAAAGATCACGCCCTCACCGATCCGGGAGGACTGCCACCGTGAGGCCAGCCCAATACCGGCGTCTATCACCGCCAGGACGGCGATGAGCACCGCCAGCCCGACGACCAGTGATACTCCTGCGCGGCCGACGATGGCATCGACGACCCGGCCGGCCAGCACCGGAGTGGCGACGGTGAGCACCGCCGAGACCGTGCTGAGCGCGAGGAAGATCAGCAGTGCCCTGTTGTGGGGCCTGGCGAATCCGATGATCCGGCGCAGCGTGCCCGGCGCCAGCGCGCGAGGAGCCGTGCGCTGCCGTGTCGAACTGTTCAACAGACTCCACGAGTTGTCCATCAAGTGCCCTTCGCTCCAGCGCCAGCCGGTTATCGCCTACGCTGTAACGTTGTAAGCAGCTCGTTGTTCCTTCGTGGACTTTCCACAACGCTCATCCAGGATGAGGACGCACTGTTACTCGCCCGCGGCCAACCATCTCAACTGTTGCGCACTCGACTGTCCTGGCTGACGTTGGTCAATCGACCAAGTTGACCAAGGCAGACACCCACCGGTGGAGGTGCCATGACGGTCCGAACAACGGTGGATCGGGGACGGCAGGTGCGGCTGCAGCTCCTGAGCGCTGCTGGCGAGCTCATCGCTGAGCGCGGCTGGACTGCGGTGAGTACCCGGATCCTGGCCGAGCGCGCGAACGTGGCGCCCGGGCTGGTTCATTACCATTTCTCGTCACTGCAGGCATTGTTGCGGAGCGCCGCCCTGGGCCTGATCAGCAACCTGCTGTCCGCGCCGAATCGAGCTTCGAGGACGCCCAAACCATCGACGCCGGGCGTCGACATGCTGCTCGGCTCGTTCGACGCGTATACCAGCAGCGATCCGACGTCGCTGCTGCTCGCCGAGGCCTATCTGGCCGCGACGCGCGATGAGACTTTGCGCGTCGAGCTGGTTGCCCTCCTTGAGGAGTTCTGCCAGCAGTTGGCCCGATGGCTCGGCGAACACGGTGCGGACACACCCTATGCCACCGCCTCCGTGGTGGCCGCGATCATCGATGGCGTGATGCTGCACAGGTCGCTGGATCCAGAGCTGACTTCGTCGGTCATTGCACCGATTGTGCGCAGGCTCGTATCCCACCCGATCCGGCCGGGCGAGAATGCACGACGGAGAGAGGTCCCCAATAAAAGCAGTGACTAACCGTGCTTCTTCCGTAGCCCTAGATCTCCACTTTACTGAGTGCCTTCCCTGGGATGGCCCCGAAAACCATCCAGGACGGGTCCACCACCACGCAGTAACTCGCGACGCTCACAAGGGGCCGCGGGCCGCCGGGCGGGGCCGTGGTCGCGATCACGCCACTGAGGCAAGAGTTCTCCAGCGACTGCTGCCCAGAGCAGCACGATGGTTGACCCGTCGCAACGGGCCTGGAGCGCCGCCCGTGAGCTAGCCCAATCGCTCAGCCAGTGAAGACCCCTTGGTTGCGAGCGTTCTCCACGTCGGCACGCTCCTCAGGTCGCTAATCCCGGGAGCAGTCGAAACCCGCGGGCTACTTCTTCTTCGTGCGAGTAGCCCCGCCGCGGCCACGCAGCGTAACGCCAGACTCCGAGAGCACCCGGTGCACGAAGCCGTACGACCGCCCCGTCGACTCAGCGAGCGCGCGAATGCTGGCGCCCTTCTCGTACTTCTTCTTCAGATCCACAGCGAGCTTGTCCCGGGCGACGCCGGTGATCCGGCTGCCCTTCTTCAGGTCGGCCACCTCGAAAACGCCTTCCTTCCGACGCCAGAAGGGCCGGTCACGGCCCTTGGGCAATGATCGGCCAGGTATAGCGATCTCCGCTAGACGATCTCCGGGTGGATCTGTGAGCGGTATCTGCGGTGGGACCAGATGCACAATGCCGGAGGACACACCGCTGTGATCAAACAGTTGCGATCCGAGTACATTCCGTAACCTTTTAGGCGAGCTGCACCAAGTCGAGGTAATCCGCGCTCCAGTAGTCCTCGGTGCCATCCGGCAACAGAATCACCCGCTCGGGATCGAGCGCCTGCACCGCTCCGGGATCGTGGGTTACCAACACGACCGCGCCGGAGTAGTGATGCAGCGCATCGAGCACCCGTTCTCGGGACACCGGATCAAGGTTGTTGGTCGGCTCGTCGAGCAGCAGGACGTTGGCCGCGGAGGACACCAGCGCAGCCAACGCTAGCCGGGTCTTCTCCCCACCGGACAGGGTTTCCGCCGGCTGGTCCAGCTGCTCGCCTCGGAACAGGAAGGCTCCGAGCAGGGTGCGCAACTGCTGCTCGGGTGCGTCCGGTGCGGCATGCCGGAGGTTCTCCCACACCGTGGCGTCGAGAGCCAGCATGTCGTGTTCCTGAGCGAAGTACCCCACCCGCAGGCCGTGCCCGGCCTTGACCTGGCCGGCATCCGGAGTCTCCATCCCGCCGAGCAGGCGCAGAAGGGTCGTCTTCCCTGCTCCGTTGAGACCCAGAATCACCACCCGGGAGCCTCGATCGATTGCGAGATCCACCCCGCTGAAGACCTCCAGCGAGCCATAAGACTTCGCTAACCCGCTGGCGGTCAGCGGGGTCCGCCCGCAGGCAGCGGGCTGCGGGAAGCGGATCTGGGCCACCCGCTCGGCCCGCTGCTCGATCTCGGCACCAGCCAGCAGCCGGGCGGCCCGCCGTTGCATGTTCTGTGCAGCGACGGCCTTGGTTGCCTTGGCCCGCATCCGGTCTGCTTGCGCCATCAGGGAGGTCGCCTTCTTCTCCGCATTGGCCCGTTCCCGGCGTCGCCGGTGCTCGTCGGCGGCCCGTGCGTCCACGTAGCGTTGCCATCCCAGGTTGTAGGTGTCGACCTCGCCGCGTACCGCGTCAAGGAACCACACCTTGTTCACTACCGCGGCGAGCAGATCGGTGTCGTGACTGATGACGACGAGGCCGCCATCGTGTGCTGTGAGGAAATCGCGCAACCAGCTGATCGAGTCGGCGTCAAGGTGATTGGTTGGCTCGTCGAGCAGCAGTGTGGTGTGG
>JALZCN010000339.1 GCA_030863045.1 Actinomycetota bacterium
AGGGACGAGCTCATGGACCGGTGGCCCGCTCAGAGGCACTTAGCAAAATGGTGGGCGCCGATGACGTATCCAGAATTGAGGTACAGGTGGTGGGCTGCCAGCCTGCTAGGGCCGACGCCGGAGTCGAGATGCACCTGGCCGCAGCCCAGGCGCTTAGCTTCGGCGTGAATCCACCCGAGCAGTTCGCCGGCGAAGCCTCGTCGGCGGGCGGAGGACACGGTGGACAAGTCGTCGATGTATACATGCCGTCCCCAGCTCAAGCTGGTGTTGAGCCTGAAGCCGGCGACGGCCACTGCGTCGGTGCCATCATCTGGCAGCACACCCACCAGCCTGTAGCCAGCCGGCCGCTGAACACCGTCGACCTGCTCGACGAAGTCCTCCAGGCTAGTTAGGTGCGTTCGTAGCTCCCGCATCGCGGCGAAGGCAAGCCCGGTATTCGGCGGCACGATCTCTCAGCACTTGCTGATCATCTCACTGGCCGACCCGCTTTGCGGACGATCACGCAGCTGCCTGACGACGCAAGCCAACGGCGGCCCCTTGTTCGGCGGGAGTCCTCGTTGGCCTTGTCGCTCCCGTCCGTGACGTTTGCAGCTCGCCTGTTCTTCGGAGGGCAGACTGGCAGAGTGATGAACGGCTGAGTGACCTGATGTACGTGCCAGCGCACTTTACGGTCAACGACGCTGAGATGCGTGAGTTGCTCACCGGTCACGGGGCGGCCGACCTGGTCACGGCCACTCCGCAAGGCCTGCTCGCCACCCTGGTGCCGTTCGTGTACGACCCGGATGTCGGCGAGCACGGCGCCCTGCTTGGGCATCTCGCGCGGAACAATGATCAGTGGCGTTGCGAGGTGCTCGGAGAGGCGATGGTGATCGTCCGCGGCCCGGACGCCTACGTGTCGCCGTCCTGGTACGCCTCGAAAAGACAGCATGGGCGAGTAGTCCCGACCTGGAACTACGTGACGGCGCATGTCTATGGACGACTGGTCGTGCACGACGACCCGGCCTGTGTCGACGCTGTGGTCCGCCGACTGACCAACAAGCACGAGGCTAAAGAGCCGCAGCCGTGGACGGTGGACGACACGCCACCGGGGTACGTCGCCGGGCAACTGCGCGCGATCGTGGGTATCGAGGTCGTGATCAGTCGGGTGGAGGCCAAGGCGAAACTGAGCCAGAACCGTCCAGCCGCAGACGTTGACGGCGTCATCTTCGGGTTGCAGGCCCGAGGTGACAGCGCCTCGGCCGCCGCAGTCCGCGCGGCCCGAGAGCAGCCCTGACCCCCCTACTCAAGCGGTCGACCACCACGACTCGTTATCTCGCAGCGTCCCTGCTCTGGAAGGCCTAGGAGGGATTTCGTCGCTCCCGAACAGAACTCTATTGGGATGGCGCAGTACGAGATCCCGCGTACGACGTGGCTGGCGGCCGAGTCCGCCCTGCTGGATCCGCCGGCCGATACCACGGCCGCAGCTGCGCACCCGTCCGCTGAGCGTGCGGATCGAATACGGCCGCCGATCCGTTCGGCGATCACCGTCGCTGGCATCGTCGGATAGGCCGCCAGCAACTCCCGAATCCGCGGCTCAAAGCCATCCACCAGCGACCCTCGCGGCGCACGCCGATACTTCGGCGGCCCTCAGCGGCCAGCGCGACCTTCACCGTGTTCCTCGCCACCCCCGTCACCCGCGCGATCTCCGAGATCGGCAAACCCTCCGCCCGCCGCAACCGGCGGATCTCAGCCCAGTCCTCCACGACCAACACCTGCTTCCTCCCCCAGCTCGGATCGAGCCAGGGTCTCGGGGAAGCTGGTCAACTTTCGGTTGCCGCCCGGTGGTCAGTTTCAGTTGCCGTCGACACTGACACAGATGATTCGGCCGAAGGCCCTGGTGTAATACCAGAGACGCCACAGTTGATGATGCGTCCCGGCTCCGGAGGCGGAGCGCAGGTTCGAATCCTGCCGGGGCGCCCTTCTCGGATTAGCACAGGATGGCTCCTGGCCTGCGACAAGAGGTCAAGAGCCCGTTGTTATCGTGTCCGGCTGCGCCCGGGTGCTCAACGGCAGTTGGTGGGTGTCCACGCCCAATACGCGCCCAAACCTAAGCCACGTTGGCCGGTGCCAGGGCTTCCCTGCACTCGCCGAGGCACTGTCGTGGCAACAGTGCCCGCTAGGTCATGTCCTCGAGCTGTTTGCCCTTCGTCTCTTGCACAAATCTCAACACGAAGAAGAAGGAAAGCAGCGCGAATATCGTGTAGAGGCCGTACGCCAATCCGAGGCTGATGTCGGCCAGGGCTGGGAACGTCGTCGAGATGAGGAAGTTGCTGATCCACTGAGCGGCCGCGGCAAGCCCGAGGGCGGCGGCTCGGATCCGGTTGTTGAACATCTCGCCAAGCAACACCCAGACCGTCGGGCCCCATGAAATTCCGAAGAACACGACGAAAGCGTTCGCCGCGATCAGTGCGATCGTGCCCGCCGTGTCGCCAAGCGCTGGTTGACCATTGACCAGGGGGGCCGTGCCGAAGACGTAGGCCAGCGTTCCCAGGCTGACGAACATGCCCGCCGAGCCGATCAGGAGCAGCCGGCGTCGGCCGAGCTTGTCGATCACGGCGATCGCGACCAGCGTGACGACGATGTTGGTCACTGAGGTCAGCACTGTGATGATCAGTGAGTCGGCCTCGGTGAAGCCGACCTGCTGCCACAGCGCCGACGAGTAGTAGAAGATCACGTTGATGCCGACGAACTGCTGGAAGACCGACAGCAAAATGCCGACCCAGACGATCGGTAGCAGGCCGAGGAATGGCCCGCGTAGGTCGCGGAATGTGGATCGCACGTCCTGGATGATGGTGCGGCTGATTTCCCGGATCCGGTCATCGATACCACTCTTGAGTACCTGGGACAGCACGGAACGGGCCTCTTCAGTCCGACCGCGGAACATCAGGTACCGCGGGGACTCGGGTATCTGCAGCGCGAGGATCCCGTACGCCAGCGCAGGAACAGCCAGGGTGATGAACATCCACCGCCAGGCTGCCAGCCCGAACCACAGATCCTCGTTCGCGCCTCCCGCGGCGGTGGCCAGGAAGTAGTCCGACAGCAGCGCCACAAAAATGCCGGAGACGATGGCCAGCTGTTGTAGCGAGCCGAGCCGGCCGCGGATCGAGGCAGGCGCGATCTCCGCGATATAGGCCGGGGCAATGACCGAGGCCGCACCGACGCCGAGGCCACCGACAATTCGCCAGAAGGTGAGGTCGTACGGTGAGAAGGCAAGCCCGGAACCGATCGCACTGAGCAAGAACAGAACCGCGGCGACCAACATCACCCGGATGCGACCGATCCGGTCAGCCAGCTTGCCGGCGAGCCAGGCACCCACCGCGCATCCCAGTAGCGCAGAGGCCACGACGAAGCCGGTGAGCCCGGCACCCATCCTGAATGTCTCGCGGAGGGCCAGCACCGCCCCGTTGATCACGGCAGTGTCAAAGCCAAACAGGAAGCCCCCGAGGGCGGCCACCGCTGCAAGCAGGACCGCCCGCCCGGTGTCGTACTGCTCGACCTTCGGCTCGATCGATGTCATGACTCTCCCGTGGCGATCAGTTCGGGATCCACGCTGCTGTGATACCTACCACGTGCCGGGCCTGGCGGCCGGACGCCACGGACTATTCGTGATTTGCGGAAACTCAGGAAAGACCGATGCCCAAGCACGAGTTAGCATCAGCGACCTGCATCACAGTGACGCCCTTACCCAAGGCCGGTATGTGCCGGCGCCAGCCGGGACCGCACCTACGCCGCCACGCACCGACGACCGCGAGCACGCAGGCACCACCAATGTGGGGAGGCAGGCCCCTCAGGCGCCTTGGAGACCGTAACAAACGGGCATTAGAATGCCTGGCTGCGTGGCTTCCGGCGAGCAGATGCACCAGGTGGGGCGGGCCCGATCGCTTAATGCAGCAGTGCCGTCCGTGAGCTCACGGCCAGGTCCTGGCTCCCGGTGAGACCTGAGCTGCGTGGCACAGAAAACCATAGTCACGCTGGTCGACGACCTGACTGGCGAGGAGGCCGAGAACATCAACACAGTCGAGTTTGTGCTCGATGGTGTGACCTATGAGCTTGATCTGACTGACGAAAACAGTACGAAGCTGCGCGATGCGCTGTCCCAGTATGCCAAGGCAGGTCGAAAGATCGGTGGACGGCGTCGCAGTGGACTCCGCCCAGGCCGAGCTACTAAAAGCACCGGTCGCACCGGCGACTACAACCGGGAGACACTGAAGTCGATGCGTGAGTGGGCCAAGAAAACGGCTACAACGTCAGCGCCCGCGGCCGACTGCCCGCCGAGGTCTTGCAGGCCTGACAGACTGCTCAGGCAGCAATGTCCAGGGCATAGGCCCACCGCCTGTCGCCAGGGCAGACGGTGGTTCTCTAAGGTGCCTGAGTGGCCTGCCTCCCCCACTTGGTTTATGGAGAGGCAGGCCCGTTCTGCGGTAGGTCTGTCTTACTGTGGCGTGGAGGAGCTGCTGGCCGAAGCGACCCATGCCAAAGTGAGGAACTGCCGTGACTGTGACCCCGCTGATCATCGACACAGACCCGGGGGTCGATGACGCGTTCGCCATTGCGCTGGCCACCGCCAGCCCCGAGGTCGATCTGCGCGCGGTTACCACAGTTTTCGGCAATGTGGGGATTGAGCAGACCACCAACAACGCACTGCGTTTGCTGGCCTTGTGTGATCGCGAAGATGTGCCAGTAGCACGGGGCGCTGACCGACCGTTTGTGTACCCGCATCCGTTTCGGGCGATGTACGTGCACGGTTGCGACGGCCTCAGCGGTCGACGCGAGGTGCTCCCCATGCCCAGCCGCGAACTCGATCCCGCTGACGCGGTGGATCTCATGGCGCGGGTACTGCGAGCCACGCAGCGGCCAGTGACGATCGCCGCGATCGGTCCGCTAACGAATATAGCGCTACTACTGGCGACGCATCCCAGTCTCAAGCCCAAGATCGGCCGCCTCATAGTGATGGGCGGGGCACTTGGCTGCGGCAATATCACTGCAACCGCTGAGTTCAACGTCTGGAGCGATCCTGAGGCGGCGCGACGGGTGCTGACCGAGGAAGACCTCCACACGGTGCTGGTTCCGATGGACCTCACGATGCGCTGTGCGGTGAATAAGGACTGGCTGGCTCAGCTGGAAGCGGCGGGTCCGGTGGGCAGCACGTTAGTCTCGCTCACCCCTACCTATTTGGACTATTACCGGCGAGCCCTCGGGCGAGAGGCACTGGTATTGCATGATGCGGTGGCGCTGGCCGAGGCGGTGCGGCCCGGCATCCTCGCCTGCACTCCGCTGCCCCTAGACGTTGAGTGCTCACTCGGGCCGGCCCGTGGAGCCGTGCTGGTCGACCGCCGCGCGATCTCACCCGATGAATCCACCACCGGCCGCCCTGTGGAATTGGCGTTGGACGCTGACCTTACTGAGCTCCGCAATTTTCTTCTCGACCGTCTCGGCCGCTAGGTCTGTCCTAACAACCAAAGAGCGCTAGGAGGTGCGGAATGATGCGATAATACATCGGCAGCACGCGCGGCGCTGCTTCCTCAGAGTCACTGCTACGCTGTACCCAGGCGAATTGGATGCCCCGTCTCCTCGCCTCAAGACCTCCCGATGCGCAGTGAATAACGTGGCCGATACCGCGGCCGCAATCAGAAAAGTGAGAGCATGCTCCAGCCACCATCGGACCATCCTAATTTGCGGCTTACGAAGAAGCCTCCACAAATGCATTGACGGGCCAGTCCCTTACGCGGCACATAAGCTTAATTAGACTTCACCAAATTGTCGGTCTCCCGCATCGCCAAGACCTGGGACAATGAACCGATATCATTTATCCGATCGTCCACATTTGCTGTTACAACC
>JALZCN010000222.1 GCA_030863045.1 Actinomycetota bacterium
GACTAATGTCTTCTGAGCATTCAAACGTCGCACTGGTCGACCGTTGTCGTATTGGCCTGGACGGCACGGTGGTGTCTTTTTCCACATCAAGCGTCATTACACAAGTGATCCCGGCATCCCTGCAAGATGCGAAATTTGGCTTCTCGGATAAATTCAGGACCTTGAACATTTACAAGTTTTCCGCCGAGTTCTGCCGCGCCACGTTTCGGAAACTTCTTACCTACTGCGCCCACATCATCGCGCCTCTGCGCAGCGTTGCGTTGTAGGTCTGTTGGAGTGGGAGCGCCATATAGACATGGCTGATATCCGGACCGACCCGCGTGCTCAACCATTACGTTCCGACGCAAGAATGCCCCGACTGGTCGGAGTGGCCGGGGACCGTCTTCTGGCGCAGGACCGTTCCGTAACGCAACAGATGCTCGGCGTGGGCCTGACCAACAAAAATTTCAACGGCCTTCACATCGACAGCGGCTGGCTTGCGATCTACAACGATCAGGGATTCGTCGGCGTCGCGATCGTCGCGGTCATGCTCGTCGGCCTGCTCGTCGCCGCGGCACTGCGGCCTCCATCACCCGCCAGGGCATGCGCGGTGTTTCTCATCCTGTACTGCGCGATCGCGTCGTACACGGAGATCGGGCTAGGTGATGCCTCCCCGTACCTACTGCACCTGGTCGTGGCAACCTCACTGCTAAGCCGGGCTGCTCCCACTGCTGCTGTCCCGGTCGTGATGGCGCGGACGCCAAAATGAGCGCGGATCGGCTACGGGTGCTGATGGTGCACAACTATTACCGGTCCGGCCAGCCGAGCGGGGAGAACCGTGTCGTCGACCAGGAGATGTCCGTTCTCGCCGACGCTGGGCATCACGTCACCGCGTTTGAGCAGCACAGCGACGATATCGCGTCAATGTCCCTGCTGGGTAAGGCCTTAGTGCCCCTTCAAGTGCCCTGGAACGCGCAGGCGAAAGCCGAGCTAAAAGCTCGGCTCCGTGCCGAACGCCCGGACGTTGTGCACGTCCACAACACCTTCCCCTTGCTGAGTCCGTCGATTCTAGTGGCATGTGCCGAGGTCGGCGTGCCGACCGTGGCGACCTTGCACAACTACCTCATGGTGTGCCCCAGTGGCACCCTCTACCGCGACGGCAACGTTTGCACCGACTGCATTAGCAGGAGTCCGTTGCCCGCGCTTCGCCACGGGTGCTACCGCGGCTCGCGTCTGGCCACCGTCCCGCTCACCGTCAACCTGATAGTCAATCGTCGCCGCTGGTGGGCGAGCGTAACCCGCTTTTTCTGCACGTCCGACGCACAGCGCCAGATCCTCGTTGAAGCAGGCATGCCGGCGCAGCGGCTGATCGTCAAGCACAACTTCGTTGTCGATTCAGGCGTACGCCGTACCGGGCCGGGCAAGCACGTGCTTTACCTCGGCCGCCTGAGCGACGAGAAGGGCCTCCCCCTCCTGATGACCGCCTGGGACCAGATCGCCGCGGACGGCGGGCTGGGGGTGCCGCTGGTGCTAGCCGGCACGGGACCCCTCCAGGAGGAAGTGAAGCACTGGGCACGCGATCGCAATGATGTTCAGCTCTTGGGCCTGCGGAGCCAGATGGAATGCCGTGCACTTACGGCGCGCTCAGCCGCGGTGGTGGTGCCTTCTGCCTGGATGGAGACCTTCGGTCTTGTGTTGGTGGAGGCCATGGCGGCGGCCGTACCGGCCGTCGCGTCCGCCCACGGCGCGTTCGTCGAGCTTGTTCACGATGGGGTGACGGGTATGTTGCACCGGCCCGGGAACGCCGCCTCACTAGCGGACAGCCTGCGTCGCGTTCTGACTGACGTCGATCGCAATCTGCGGCTCGGCAATGCCGCGCGCCGCTGCTATGAAGCGCGCTTCACGCCGGCCGTGGGCCTTGCTGAGCTGGTCGCTGGCTACAAGGCCGCCATCGCCAGCCGTGGTTTGTGTGAGTCGCTGTGACCAGGAGGGCGTTCCCAGGACGGCAGCGACGCATTGGCGGTAGCTGGGGGGCTGTCCTTACACTCGCCGACCAGCTTGTCTCTTCAGCGTCCAATTTCATCGTCGGAGTGTTGGTCGCCCGCGCTGGTGGTGCCGATGCGCTCGGGACCTTCGGTATCGCATTTCTTCTCTGGCTCTTCGTCGCCGGCATCAACCGCGCCCTCGTTACTGAGCCGATGACCGTCGCTGGCTCCATGGACAGCAGTAAGGCCGAGCTGCAAGAGGGCCTGCTGGCCTCCCTCATGGTGAGCGTGGGTGGGGCCGGCGTCCTCGCCGTGGCTGGCGGCCTGATCGGGCTCGCCGGTCTCAACCCAATAGCGATGCTCGCTCTGGCGCCGTGGCTACCCAGCCTGGTGGTGCAGGACTACTGCCGTTTGATGGCCTTCCGGCTGCAACGCCCAGGTCACGCACTCGTCAGCGACGTCGTATTCGCCGTCGTACAAGGAGCTGTCACCGTCGGGCTCTTCGTGTGGAATGTCGGGAGCGTCTCGGCATTCCTTGCCTCGTGGGGCATTGGGG
>JALZCN010000245.1 GCA_030863045.1 Actinomycetota bacterium
CGACCAGCTGGCCGTCCCGCTCGTCGATGCGGTCCACTCGTCCCTCGGCGACGATCCGCTGGGTCGGCGCGGAGACCCAGCGCTCCACCCCGACCGGGTCGAGGTCGGGATCCAGGCCCTCGGCATATCGGGCCACCCAGTCTTGCGCGCGGCTGCAATAGTCAGCGGCCTGCGCGGCATCTGCGAATCCTTCCCCTGACCAGTGGGTAGCCACCAGGGCGGCCGCAGCGTGCGGACGGCGCCGCCCGGGCGCGAGATCGAACAACGCCCGCAGCGCGGTGTGCACCACCGCGCCGAGCGTGTTGTGTGCCCAAGCCCCGCCCCGGGCCGGAGCGGGTCGATCAAGGTAGGCCATCCGGTAGCGCCGGCGGCAGCCGATCCAGGTAGCAAGCTTGGCTGGAGTCACCCGCACCAGGGGACGGGGTAGACCACCAAGGTCCAGCTCTTCCTGAGCTCGATGTGCCATCGTGCTTACCGTACTCACCCGGCCACGACCGCGACGCTGCTGCGAGCCGCCAGCTCCTCGATCCGCTCCAGCGCCTGCGGGTCAGTCGTCTCCTGGCCGAGTGACACCGTCTTGTTCGTCCCGTGGTAATCGCTGGAGCCAGTCACCAACAGATTCAGCTCAGCCGCGAGATCACTCAGCTCAGCGCGATCGTCGGCAGTGTGGTCCGGATGGTTCACCTCCACTCCGGCGAGCCCTTCGGCGACGAGCTCGGCGATGACCGCATGGTCGACCACCGGGCCACGACCCCGGGCTGCGGCGTGCGCCAGCACCGGAACTCCACCGGCCGCGCGGACCATCCGGACCGCTGCGCCGACATCGGTATCGGCCCGACCTATGTAATACGGACTTCCGCTGTGCAAGAAACGCTGGAAGGCCACGTTGATGCTGTCCGCCACTCCGGCCGAGACCAGAGCTCGGGCCAAGTGCGGCCGGCCGGCGGGAACGTCCGGCGGGAGACCCTCGAGCAGCGCGTCGGGGTCAACCGGGAATCCGTCGGCGGCCATGCGCTGTGCCATGACATGGAGCCGGATACGCCGCTCGTCGCGTAGCCGGACCTGCTCGGCAATGATCGCCTCGGAGGCGGGGTCGAAAAGGTAACCGAGCAGATGCACCGAGACCCGCCCACCCCGGTCGTCCGGCGCGATGCAGGAGAACTCCGCGCCCCGGATCAACCGTAGTCCAGCTGGTAGCGCATCGACAGCCGCTGCCCACCCGGCGGTGGTGTCGTGGTCGGTCAGTGCCACCACGTCCAGACCCATCGCCACGGCGACCGCGACGAGCTCAGCGGGAGTGTCCGTGCCGTCCGAGGCGGTGGAATGGGCGTGCAGGTCTATCCGCATGGCCGCCAGTGTCCGCGACTTCGACGGGATCTGCTCCGGCGAGCAGAATCATCTGCGCCCACGCCTACGGCGGGCGCGCGGTGGCTCCAGCATATGAGAACGAGCCTGTTTCTTCTCTCCGAAGATCAGCTCAGAGATCGCGTGGAAGACCTCCTCGGGCTGGGGCAGGAACTCGATCGTCTCGAGGTCCTGCTTCTGTCCGGCCGACTCCACTCTCAGCGTGCCGTAACCGAGCAACTGCCCGATCACCGGCCGCATGAAGCTCATGTCGGTGACCTTCGTGATGGGCATCATGGAGTTCTTCGTCTCGATGATGCCGCTGGTGACCATGAATCGCTTGTCGGTGACGATGATGACTTCATGCCACCACTCGAGCACGTGCCAGCAAAAGCGCACCACCGCCGCGACCGCGAGGTACCAGAGCAACGACTGCGGTAGCCATAGACCGTCGGACACCTTGCCAAGCCCCCAGGACACCAGCAAGGCTCCGCCTACGATCAGCACGGTCTGCAGCAGCACCTTGAGCAGTACTGCCCAGTGCCGCCGCACTCGGATCACCCGCCGCTCCACGGAGGGATTGAGCAGGACATTGGAATGTTGACCGAACATGTCAGCGCGGCCGGTCCGTCTTCGCACTCACCGTAACCTACCCGTCTCGCTCCGACATGCAGCGTGCACGCCGTAGTGACGCACCATCGTCACGATCCGTCAGTTCCGACACTGTCGAGAGTACTACCGTTACCGTTGATGACAGGGTCACCCGAGCGGCGCATCCGGTGCGTCGGGGCAGTGGTGTTCGACGACGTGGGCAGGCTGCTGCTTATCCGCAGGACCAACGAGCCGGGACGGGGTCGCTGGTCGGTGCCAGGCGGCCGGGTTGAAGCCGGTGAGACCGACCATCACGCGGTGATCCGCGAGGTGGCCGAGGAGACCGGGCTCGCGATCGAGATCATCCGCCGGGTGGGGGGCGTGCAACGGCGCGCGCCGGGTGGGGGGGTGTTCGACATTCACGACTACAGCTGCCGAGCGACGGGAGGCACGCCACGTCCCGGCGACGACGCCGATGATCTTCGCTGGTGCGACGCGGCCACCTTGGCGACGCTGCCAGTCGTCACCGGCCTCATCGAAGCACTCAGCGCGTGGGACTGCCTGCCACCCTGAGACCTGCTCGCCAGGGTCAAAGCAACAACCCTGAGACCTGCTCGCCAGGGTCGAAGCAACAACCCTGAGACCTGCGCGCCAGGGTCGAAGCATCAACTGCTCAGGCGGTCGGGGCACCGGGGCCCATCGCGAGCTTCGCCAGCATGTCGCGGGCTTGTTCGGCGTGCCGCGGCTGGCACAGCACGTCATAACGCCCCGCGACCAGTTGGCTCGCCGAGGCGAAATCTCGGCGACCGCGGGTCGCGGCGTAGCCGGCAGCGGCGAACACCGTCCCGAACACCGCGCCGGTGGCGACCCCCACCAGGATCGGGATCACCCCGGTTCCGGCCTGGCTAGCGAACAGACTGAGCAGTACCCCGACGAACAGACCGAACCAGGCCCCCGAGGCCGCTCCCTGGCCGAGTACGCGGCTCCAGGTCAACCTGCGCAGCACCCGCTCGACCAGCATCAGATCCACACCGACGATCGTGACCTCGGCAACAGGGAACTCATTGTCGGCAAGGTGATCCACGGCACGCTGCGCCTCGGCGTAGGTCGCATAGGAACCGATCGGCCAGCCGGTAGGCGGGGTGGGCAGGCCGGGCATCTGGCCCTGGCCGCTGAACGGACTGGTCATGGTGCATCGCCTCCGCTAAGAGGTACCCAATCGGGCACGCTGAAGCGAACCCGGGTCGGGATCAACCACGCGCAGCGTACTCCCGCAACAGGCCCTTACTGATGATCGTCTTTTGGATCTCGCTGGTGCCTTCGCCGATGAGCAGGAATGGTGCTTCGCGCATCAGTCGCTCGATCTCGTACTCCTTGGAGTAACCGTATCCGCCGTGGATGCGGAAGGAGTCTTCAGTGACCTCCTTGCAAAACTCGCTGGCCAGCAGCTTTGCCATCCCGGTCTGGACATCGTTGCGCTCGCCGGAATCCTTGAGCCGGGCAGCGTTAACCATCATCAGATGCGCGGCTTCGACCTTGGTAGCCATCTCAGCGAGCTTGAACGCGATCGCTTGGTGCTGCGCGATCGGCTTGCCGAAAGCCTTGCGCTGCTGGGCGTAGTCGACCGCGAGTTCGAAAGCGCGAATGGCAATGCCGCAGGCTCGGGCGGCGACGTTGACCCGCCCCACCTCGACGCCGTCCATCATCTGGGCGAAACCCTTCCCGGGAGCGGCGCCGAGCACCTTGTCAGCTCCGATGCGGTAACCATCGAACACCAGCTCGGTCGTGTCGACCCCCTTGTAACCCATCTTGTCGATCTTGCCGGGAATGCTGAGCCCGGGAGCGACCTCACCGTAGCCGGTGGGCTTGTCCACCAGCAGCGTGGTGAGGTTGTGGTGCGCCTTGGCGGCACCCTCCTCGGTCTTGACCAGGGTCGCCACCAGGGTCGAGGTGGCGCCATTGGTCAGCCACATCTTCGCGCCGTTGACCACGTAGTGATCGCCGTCGCGGCGAGCCCGGGTCTTGATCGCCGCCACATCGGAACCCAGCTCCGGTTCGGACATGGAGAAGGCGCCGCGGATAGTGCCCTCGGCCATTCCCGGCAGGTACTGCTGCTTCTGCTCGTCGGTGCCGTGCTGGCTGAGCATGTATGCCACGATGAAATGAGTGTTGATCACGCCTGAGACGCTCATCCAGCCTCGGGCGATCTGCTCCACGACCAGCGCGTAGGTCAACAGCGATTCGCCCAGACCGCCGTACTCCTCGGGGATGGTGAGGCCGAACAGCCCCATCTCCTTCATTCCTTCGACGATCTCCTGCGGGTAGGTGTCGGTGTGTTCCAACTCCTGGGCAACGGGGACGATCTCCTTGTCGACGAAGGTCTTGACCGTCGCCAGGATTTCCTGCTGGATGTCGGTGAGACCGGCGGTCAGAGCGAGCCGGGCCATGAGGGCACCTTTCGACGCGCGCGGCACCGGGCGGCGGGCCCGGCGTTGGATTACCCGCCAGTATGCGGGTTGCACCAGCCGCTCTGAGCTGATGAGACCCACCGGGTGTACACCAGTGCTTCGCGGCAGTCCGATCGGTAATGTCCTGCACAAAGGTTCTGCTCGAAGGACGGATCACGATGCGTGCACCGGTGACCGCGAGCCTTCCCGACGGGGTGCAGCGCAACGGCGCAGCCCGCGAGGCATTCCCAAGGTCCGTGTTCACGAACGTGTGGCTGTTCATGCGACTACACGTCGATCTCCTTCGGCTGGCCAGCGCGATGTGTCGCACCGCATGACTGCTGGCCGATCACTTCCGTCTCAGTAGGCGTGGCCAGTTTCCGCCCGCGGTTTAGTGCTCGACGCCGTGATGCCCGGCATAGGCACTGCGCCGCCCAACACCCGCGCTAAGAACGGCTATTCCCCTGGACATCTACCCGAACTAAGGAGAAACGTCATGAGCGCACCGCCCCAAGCAGCCCCAGACCCGACCTTCTACCGCACTCCCGCCGAGGCTGCCGCGGCACCGGCTGAGAAGCTTGCCTACGTCGTCGCGTTCGACCGCGCAGGTCAACGACCTGATGCGCTCACTGTCGTCGACGTCGACCCTAGCTCGCCAGGGTACGGGCGCGTGGTGGGTTGGGCGGACCTGCCCACCCTCGGTGATGAACTGCACCACTTCGGCTGGAACGCGTGCAGCAGCGCGTTGGCCCACGAGGGACACGACACCCACGGTCTACAGCGTCGTTATCTGCTGCTGCCTGGGCTGCGCAGTTCGAACGTGCACGTCTACGACACGCACCCGGATCCGAGCAACCCCACCCTCGTCAAGACCATCAGCGCCGAAGAGCTGGCTGCCAAGGCCGGCTACTCCCGGCCACATACGCTGCATTGCGGTCCCCAAGGGATCTTCCTGTCGTGCGTGGGTGGCGCCGGCGGGGCGGATGGTCCGGGCGGCATCGCGCTGCTCGACCATTCCAGCTTCGATGTGCTGGGGCCCTGGGAGAACGATCGCGGCCCGCAGTACCTGGCGTATGACGCCTGGTGGCATCTGAATCAGAACACGCTGATCAGCAGCGAGTGGGGCACCCCCTCGATGATCGAAGACGGGGTCAACCCGGAGCTGCTACTGGGCCACAAGTACGGCCACGCGCTGCACTTCTGGGACCTGGCCGCCGGCAAGCACCTCCAGCGCGTCGACCTGGGCGCACACCACCAGATGGTGCTCGAGCTGCGCCCAGCGCACGATCCCGAAGCGACTTGGGGATTCGTCGGTGTCGTCGTGTCGACCCAGGACCTGTCCGCCTCGGTATGGCGTTGGCATCGTGAGGGTGGCACCTGGGCCGCGGACAAGGTGATCACGATTCCCGCCGAACCCGCTGACGCCGAAGCACTGCCGCCGGCGCTGCAGCCCTTCGGTGCGGTGCCTCCACTGGTCACCGACATCAACCTCTCGGTGGACGATCAGCAGCTGTATGTATCGTGCTGGGGAATCGGTGAGCTCAAGCAGTACGACGTGTCCGATCCCGCGAACCCGCGCGAGACCGGGTCAGTGCGGTTGGGCGGCATCGTCGGGCGCGCAGCCCATCCCGCCGCGCCCGACCAGCCGCTGGCCGGCGGCCCGCAAATGGTCGAAGTGAGCCGGGATGGACAGCGGGTGTACGTCACTAACTCGCTTTATGGCGCGTGGGACGATCAGTTTTTCCCCAACGGCGTCGGTGCCTGGATGGCCAAGATCGACGCAGCCGCCACCGGAGGGTTGAGCGTCGACGAGACGTTCTTCCCACACGGCGAGGACTTCCGGGGCTTGCGGGTACACCAGGTCCGGCTACAAGGCGGTGACGCTTCTTCGGACTCCTACTGCTACCGCTGAGCCGGTCACCGTAGACATCCGCTATCACCATTCGGCTGGCGAATGGCGGTGGATCACGGAAAAGCGCCGAGCGCTAGCCTCGTGCCGTGGCCAGTACGACCAGGGTTTATGCCGCCCGGGTTGCGGGCCTGCCGGTGTTCGGGCCCGACGGCGAGCAGATCGGCAGGGTCCGCGACCTGGTCACCGCGCTGCGCATCGGGTCGCGGCCGCCACGGGTGCTGGGGCTGGTCGTCGAGCTCGCCATCCGGCAACGGATCTTCGTACCGATGCTACGGGTCACCTCAATTGAACCCGGCGCGGTGGCGCTGGCCACGGGCACGGTGAGCCTGCGCAAGTTCACGCTGCGTCCCACCGAGACACTGGTGAT
>JALZCN010000248.1 GCA_030863045.1 Actinomycetota bacterium
CTCAACCTCGACGGCCAGCTGTGGTCTGTCGTGAATTTCCAGCACGTAAAACCGGGTAAGGGCGGCGCCTTCGTTCGGACCACCCTCAAGAACGTGCTGTCCGGCAAGGTTGTGGACAAGACGTTTAACGCCGGCACCAAAGTGGAGACCGCCACCGTCGACCGGCGCGAGATGACCTACCTGTACGCCGACGGTGCCGACTTCGTGTTCATGGACGCCGACACCTTCGACCAAATCACCGTTCCCGGTGATGTCGTCGCAGATGCGGCGAAATACCTCCTGGACAATCAGACGGTGCTGGTCGCCATACACGACGGCGTCCCGCTCTACATCGAGCTGCCGACCTCGGTGGAGTTGGTGATCTCACACACCGACCCGGGTCTGCAGGGAGATCGGTCGACGGGTGGCACCAAGCCGGCCAGGCTGCAGACCGGCGCGGAGATTCAGGTGCCGCTGTTCGTCAGCACCGGTGAGAAGGTCAAGGTCGACACCCGGGACGGGCGCTACCTCGGCCGGGTCAGTAGCTGACGTGGGCGCTCGCAGCAAGGCCCGCAAGCGCGCCGTCGATATCCTCTTCGAGTCCGACCTGCGCGGAATGGATCCACTGGAGTTACTCGCCGAGCGAGTCGGAGCGCCTGAGCTGCCCCCGGTAGGTGATTACACGATCTCGTTGGTGCACGGTGTGGTTGCGCACCGGGAAGAGATCGACCGGTTGCTGGCTGACCACGCCCACGGTTGGGCGCTGGCGAGGATGCCCGCGGTCGATCGAGCGGTGCTCCGGCTGGGCGTGTTCGAACTGCTGTTCTCCGATGAGGTGGACGATGCAGTGGCCATCGACGAGGCCATCGAGTTGGTGAAATTGCTGTCCACCGACGACTCGCCGCGATTCGTCAACGGCGTTCTCGGTGCGCTGGCCGCGCTGCCGCGCGGCTCGTGAATGGGAAACAGTGTTTTCACACGGTTTCCCATTCACGCCTCTTCTTTGTCCTTGGCGGGACGTGCCTCGGGGGGTAGCACTCCCCACCCGATGAGCTGTTCGGTGAGGTCCCCGGGTGACATGTCGTAGATGATCGCCAGTGAGCGCAGGTCCTCGGTGCGGATGGACAGCACTTTACCGTTGTAGTCGCCGCGCTGGCTCTGGATCGTCGCGGCGTAGCGAGCCAGCGGACCCACCTTCTCTACCGGCAGTTGCTGCAGCCGCTCGAGGTTGATGACGATCTTGGTGGCCGGTTCGCTGCCGGACGGTATACGGCCCTCGGGCAGCAGCTCGGGTACGGGAACGCCGTAGAAGTCGGCCAGCTCGGCCAGCTTCTGCACTGTGACCGCGCGGTCGCCACGCTCGTAGGAGCCAACTACCACAGCCTTCCAGCGGCCTGCCGACTTCTGCTCGACACCGTGCAGCGACAGCCCTTGCTGCTGACGGATACCGCGCAGTTTCGACCCCAGCGCCTTGGCATAGTCGCCCATCTGGCCCTTCTCCTTGTTCAGACCCCGACCAGTCAACGCCTTGGGGCGCCACGCGAAAATCGGGATGATACGCAGAGTAATGCTGCGCTGAGTAACCTTCCAGGTCAAGCCATTGGGGGCCCAGCACCAGGGAGAGGCCTGCACACCACCCGGACGGGGCAGCGGGTGAGCGCAAGCAAACGGCGTCCCACCCGGCTGGTAACGTCGCAGACTGCGTCCGGGCGCGGTCTGCGCACCTGACGTCTTAAGACCCCTCCTGTGAGGCGGGGAAGGAGGTCCACCGTGTCGTCCCCCTCCGGGGCGGGCGCGGTGGGCGAGGCAGGGCCGCAGCAGCGTGAGCTGCTCTCGGCGGCCGATGTCGCGCGCATCGTCGCCCGGATGGCGCATCAGATCATCGAGCGCACCGCACCCCAGCAGGTGGTGCTGGTCGGCATTCTTACTCGCGGTGTCCCGCTGGCGCACCGGTTGGCGGACCGGATCCGTGAGTTCGGGGGCATCAGCCCGAGTGTGGGCGCCCTCGACATCACCCTCTACCGGGACGACTTGCGGCGCCGTCCGACTCGCCCGCTGCAGCCCACCGAGCTGCCCGCTGGTGGGGTCGACGACGCACTCGTCGTACTGGTGGACGACGTGCTGTACTCCGGTCGCACCGTGGCGGCCGCGCTGGATGCAGTGCGTGAGTACGGCCGGCCGCGGGCGATCCAGCTCGCTGTACTGGTCGACCGCGGCCACCGTGAGCTGCCCATTCGGGCCGACTACGTGGGCAAGGACCTGCCGACATCCCGTGACGAGGAGGTCGGTGTGTTGCTGGTCGAAACGGACGGCACCGATGCCGTCGTGATTCGTCGGAGGCAGTGGTGAGGCACCTGCTGACCACTACTGATCTGCCACGGGAGACGGCCACCGCACTGCTGGACACCGCCGAGGCGCTCAAGCAGATGCTACTGGGCCGGGAGGTGCGAAAGCTGCCCACGTTGCGGGGGCGCACCGTGGTCACCTTGTTCTACGAGAGCTCCACCCGCACCCGAGCGTCCTTCGAGATCGCCGGCAAGTGGATGAGCGCTGATGTGGTCAACGTCTCGGCCGGTGGTTCCTCGGTGGCCAAAGGGGAATCGTTGCGGGACACCGCGCTGACGCTGGCCGCAATGGGCGCGGACTGCGTGGTGCTCCGCCACCCTGCCTCTGGGGCAGCGCATCGACTCGCCGGCTGGGTGCCCGCGCAAGTGATCAACGCCGGTGACGGCACCCACCAGCATCCGACTCAAGCTTTGCTGGATGCTGCTACGCTACGTGATCGGTTGGGCACCCTGAATGGGCGGACCGTCACCATAGTTGGCGATGTGCTGCACAGCAGGGTCGCGCGCTCGAACATCGAGCTCTTGATCACTTTAGGGGCGCGTATTCACCTGGTCGCGCCGCCCACTCTGCTGCCCTTGGGTGTGCAGAACTGGGGTGGTGGCCTGGATCTGGAAGAGCACAGCTGGCCGGTCACCGTCGGGCATGACCTCGATACCGCGCTGCCCGGCAGCGACGCGGTGATGGTGCTGCGGGTGCAGGCCGAGCGCATGCACGGGGGTTTCTTTCCTTCGGCCCGGGAGTACTCGACCAGCTACGGGCTTACCGAGGCGCGTTTGCGGCTGTTGCCTGAGCA
>JALZCN010000253.1 GCA_030863045.1 Actinomycetota bacterium
GGCCTCCGGAGGAAGGCCGGGCCAGCGGGAAGTACTCATAAGACGATCATGCCTGACGTCTGCCTGGGATCGTCTCGTCAGTCATGCGCCCTTAAGCTTTCTCGTGCCCGCAGGGTGTAGCGGCTCGGTCTCGGACCGAACGTGCCATCTTGACGATGGCGTCGAGTCGACGGCCGTGTGCCCCGCGCCAGTACACCTGTCCGCAACATCGACACCTCGCATACGCCTGGTAGCAGCGCCGGGTGCCGGGCCGCAGTTTATGCGCCACTTCGTGTTTCAGCACCGGCTCCACCTCGCCGTTGCAGGTCGTGCACCGCGTGAACGGGGCCAGCGCTGGCGCGAACCGCTCTAGCACGTCGATCAGCTGGTCTGTGGGCCGGGCGCCGCGCACATAGGCACCCGCCCACAGTGCCCGGCGCCGCAGCAGCCCCCGGTCCTGGGTCAGCAGCAGCCGACGCTGGCACTGTGCCTGCTCGACCAGCGCGTCGTCGTCGACATCGTTGCGGTATGCGGTGTCGATGCCCAGCAGCCGCAGCCGCCGGGCCAGCGTCCCAAGGTGCACATCGAGCAAGAACCGCTCGCTCCAGCCGGGTACCTGCTGCGGGCGCCGCACCGGCAGCACCTCGACCGCCACCCCCGCCGGTGGCCTATGTGTCGGTGACACGGTCACGCTGCCCGCCAGCAGCGCACCGACCTCGGTCAGTGGCACGCCGAGAGCTTCCACCAGGTGACCGAGCGTCGCCGTGCCGTCGTGGTGTATCTCGACTTGCTCCAGCCGGTGCCGCGGGGCCACGAACAACCACAGCTCACCGGAAAGCCGCAACCGCACCGACTGCACTGCGGCCACAACGTCCAGAGTCACCGACGGCTCCGCTGCCACCCGGCCAGGATAGGCGGCAGTTGGTCAACTCGCGGCTGCCAGCCGGCGGGTTGCCTGGCGCAGCGACGATTCGGGGATTGATGGAGTGACCGGTCAGGCAGGTTACACACGAGACTCGGGCTCGGCGGCTGATACCACCAGCTCGGCCATTCGAGAAGCATGGTCGCCGTCTACGGACACGGCTGAGGGTCAGGTCGGGAATTGTGACCTCTTGAGCTGGCTGCCGCAGCTGTGCCGCCGTCGGTGTCCAGATCGCTTGGCCGACGACTGGACTGTGAACCAGAAGCCACGCAACCATCTCGACATTCTGATACGGCTTGATGCTTAACCTCATCCCGCGGCTTGGGCATTCGAGACGATCCTTAGTACACCCCCGTCCGCGCTTACCTTAATTGGGCGGTAATGGGGAGGTGGTTGAGGCCGCGGATGACGAATTCGGGTCGTTGTTGGGGTTGGCCGGCTAATTCGAGGGTGGGTAGGCGGTGGCAGAGAGCCAGCAGGGTGGCTTGAGCTTCGATGCGGGCCAGTGGGGCTCCGAGGCAGTAGTGGATGCCGGCTCCGAAGCCGAGGTGGGGGTTGGGCGTGCGGCTGACGTCCAGGTGGTCTGGTTGGGGGAAGACATCCGGATCTCGTCCGGCCGCGCCGAGCAGGACGGCAATCTTGTGTCCGGCGGGCACCGAGAAGCCAGCGATGGTCACATCGGTGGTGGCGGTGCGCTCGAATAATTGCACTGGGCTGTCGTAGCGGATGAGCTCTTCCACCGCGGGCGCGGTCAGCCCGGGATCGTTAATCAGTCGCTGCCACTGATCGCGGTGGCGCATGAGCGCCAGCACGCCGTTGCCCACCACGTTCACCGAGGCCTCGTGCCCGGCCATGAATAGCAGCACTACCGTGGCCACTAGCTCATCCTCGCTCAGGCGGGCTCCGTCGGTGTCGGTGACCGCGACCAGGTCGCTCACCAGATCGTTGCCGGGCTCGTTGTGCTTGCGCCGCTGGGCAAGCAGGCCGCGCAGATAGGCGACGAAATCAGCCGCGGCCTGCTCGGCGTCGCGCTGGCGGGATGGGTCAAGGTCGAACTCATACATCTTCACGATCCTGTTGGACCAGGGCCGCAGCAAAGGCCGATCGGCTGGGGGGATGCCCAGCAGCTCGGCGATGACCTCGATCGGCAAGGGTGCCGCCAGGGTGGTCAACAGGTCAGCCGAGCCCTCAGCGTCGATCCGTTCAGCCAGCTGACCGACCAGCGTCTGGGCCCGCTGGGCCACCCAGGGCCGCAGACGTTGCACATGCCCCCTGCCGAACGCCGCAGACACCAGCCCGCGCAGCCTGCCATGGGTGGGCGGTTCACTTTCCAACAACGAGTTGCGATGCAGCAGATTAAAGGCGGTGAACCGCTCCACCGGACGCGCATCCGCCCACACCCGTCCCAGCGACCGGTGACGTAACACCGCCGAGCAGGCCGCATGCGTCACCGCCACCGCCTGCCCCAGCTGGGGATGCCAATGAACCGCAGCCTTGCGGCACATGGCCGCGAACACCGGATACGGATCAGCCACAAAACTTCGATCAGCCGGATCAAACGGCGGCTCCTCCGGCACTGACTGCAATGGCCCGCCGACAACGTGACTCATTGGCGACCAACGCTAACCCAGTGATGGGCGTGGGACGCCCGCTCGCTCATCACTGCGCCAACACCCTTTGGGACTCGCACCTGGTGACCAGCCGCGCACCGTCCTTGGTGTCCCCTGCGTGGCCGGAACCGGCGCTCAGGCACGGCCCGCCCACGCTGCGGATCGCGATGGCCCTGCCGCGTCGTGATTCAATGTCGACGTCAGCAGCTGCCGGTACGAGGTATATAGGGTTACCCCCAAGGCTAACGCGTGGTTGGCGTGACGTTCCGAGCTCTTCGTGGGTTGGCCGACGAGGGCCCGCACGAGGCAGGCGACCTCCGGCGCCAAGCTAGCTACGGATGTTTCGTGAGCCAACACGTATCTTCGTGTCCCGCGATTGGAATCACTGGCTGAAGGGGTTCAACCTGGCTAAATAGTCTGAGTCAACAGCAGGGGGGAGCAATGAACTTTGCACACGGCCTCGTCGCCGTCGCCGTTACCGTCACTGTTGGTGTGGTTGGTCCGGCGGTGCTGTTCGCGGGTCCGGCGGTGGCCGCCCGAGCTGGATCGTCCTGGGGGTCGGTGGATGAGTCACGGCTTACCGGGCCGGGTGTTGATATTTCGGTCACCGTCCCTGCTGGCTGGCGCCAAATCCATGACCAGAGCCACCCACAACTGCTGCAGATGGTCTATCCCGAGACCTGTTCGGTAGGCCTTGAGTGCGCATCGGCCATGGCGCGCGTGTTCAGCATGCAGGCGTCCAGTGCCCAGGCGGGGGCCGAGACCGCCGAGCAGGCAATCGCCGGCCAGCCGGGCATCCAGGGCCGTACCGTCACTAGTCAGGGACCGGTCCAGGTCGCCACCCGGCCCGGCTACCAGGTTCGGTTCATTTACTTGAACGCGAATGCCAAGTTCCAGGCCGCGATCGCCGCCGTCGAGACCGGCCCCGTCTCCTCCGGGGTGGTGCCAATATCGCTGGTCTTCGTGACCGTGTCCGACCTGGCGGGTGCCCCGTCGGCAAGTGTCATCGACCAAATCGTCGGCTCCACCCAGTTGACGGCCGGATAGGAAT
>JALZCN010000257.1 GCA_030863045.1 Actinomycetota bacterium
ATCCCAGTGTCACGGAGCTGGGAGGCAGCTACCTGCAGTCCAGCTCGGCGGGCGTTCCCGCCGTCGCCAACCTGGTCGCCGCGGGCAAAGTCGACCCCAAAGTGCTCCAGACCTACCCCTTCGACGAAACGCCACAGGCACTGCGAGCAGTGGAGTCCGGTCATACGCTCGGCAAGATCGTGATCGACCTGGAGCAGACTACCCAGGCATGACCACAACAGGTCCCGCACCACTGCCCGCATCCGCCGAGATGATGTCGGTCCATCTTCACGGCCACCTCGGGCCTGTGCTTGAGCGGTGGGTTGCCGAACGCTCCTTCGCGCACGCACACCCTCCGCTGGAGTAAGTTCAACCTGCGAAGCCGACCGACGGCCCCTTCGCGTAAGCCGATCGCCCACTGAGCGGCCTGCCACGGAGACACCTTGGCACCCGGTAGTACTTCAATTTGCTCCACCGCCCTATGAGGTATTCGAGTAGCAACGGTGGGACGCGGAGTGCTGCGGCTAGCGTGCAGTTTCGCTGCGGCGATCGTGCCCCGGCGGCCGTTCTCGAAGTTCGAGAGCACCGGTCGTCGGATGGCGGCCATGCCCCGGGTCGGCAGGACCTTCGCCATGCGGGTCCTCGCCCTGGCCGTCGCGCTGGATCCGCTCGTGGAGCTGCGGGTGTTCGAGCTCAAGTGCACCGGACTGCAGACATTCGAAGGGTGCGCGTGGTCGGTGGCGCACGTCTACCCTCAGCGGTGACAACGGAAACACAAGAGCGCGGCATCACCACCTGAGCAAACATGTCGATGGAGGACCCTCTCTTCCGCTTGGCCCGAGGCCAGTCGCTCGCCGACGCGAGCAGCTGGCGGTGGGGGGTATGACCATGGATCCGCCGATGGTCGCGATACCCGCCTACGGACTGCCTCCTGGACGGCTTGGGGGCTGGAGGGCTGGGGCGTTCGCGGTCCCTGAGGACTACGTCAGCGCTCTGCGACGCGCGGGGCTGTGTCCGGTGATCATCCCTGGCCCCAGTCCCGGACGCCCCGAGGATCTGCTCGCGCCGTTTTCTGGGCTTTTGCTCGCGGGAGGCGGCGATGTCAACCCGGAGTGGTACGGCGCCCAGCCCCACCCGTCCACCTACGGCATCGATCCAGGTCGCGACGACCTTGAGTTGGCGCTGATACCGGCGGCTCTCGCGTTAGGCCTGCCCGTGCTCGCGATCTGCCGGGGTATGCAGGTCCTCAACGTGGCCTGTGGGGGAACGCTGTGCCAGCATCTGCCCGAGGTGATCGGGTCTGTCGTGCATGGCGACCCGACCAGGGGAATGTGGGTTCCCCACGATGTGGAGGTCGCCGCGGGCAGCAGGCTGGCCGCCGCCGTGGGCGTCGGACGCCTGCCGGGTTGCGCCTCGCACCACCATCAGGGCATCGAGCGGCTCGGGGAGGGCTTGGAGCCGGTGGCCTGGGCCGAGGACGGTCTGGTGGAGGCTCTCGAGCGAGCGGGGGGCTCGGGCTGGGTGACGGCAGTGCAGTGGCACCCGGAGGTGACCGCGGCCGAGGACAAGGCCCAGCAAGCCCTGTTCGACACCTTCGCTGAGCAGGTGAAAGGCAGGGCGGCGCGATAAAGCAACGAGCCGGGGTCGGCGGCGGCAGGCAAGGCCGGCGAGCGAGGCGAGACGGACTTCACGATCGGCGTGGAGGAGGAGTTCCATATCATCGACGCTGAGACACGAGAGCGGAGCCAGAGCGTCGAGCGAATCCTGCCGCAGCCCAGGCCTCGCTGGGCAACCAGGTGAGCTCCGTGTGGGCGAGCAGCCCTTGCAGTGGCTTGAGTCATTGCCCGATGGACGACCGAAGGGTTTGAGTTCTGAGCGGGGTGGGTAACAGCGGGCAACCGTGCGGTCACAGATCGGTGTTCGGGAGCCGGCGCCAGGCCGTCCGACAAGCATCGGCGTCCCCCGCGGGCGCCACCACGGCAGGGAAAGGAGCTGGCGATGGCGCAATTACCGAGCACACTGGGCAGGGCAGGAGCGTTGTCCTCCGACGTCCTGGATCTGCAGGTGACCGAACACGGTCCGCACGTTCGGGTGGTCACCGTAGGAGGCGAGATTGATGCCCTGACCGCTCCAGAACTGGACGTGTTGCTGACCACCCAGCTAGCCGCTGCCTCCCTGGTGGTGGACCTTGAGAGGGTACGATTCTTGGGGTCCGCCGGGTTGTCTGTGTTGCTTGCGGCCAATGAACTCGCGACCCGGGAAAACCGCTGCCTATGGTTAGTAATTCCCCGCCGGGGAATGGCCAATCGAGCCCTTGAGGCAACCGGTCTGGATGAGCGGTTCAATGTCGCCGAGACCGTGGCGGCCGCGTTGA
Source organism: Actinomycetota bacterium (assembly GCA_030863045.1). GTDB lineage: Bacteria > Actinomycetota > Actinomycetes > Mycobacteriales > Pseudonocardiaceae. Next base: position 2,354 of record JALZCN010000257.1, read on the forward strand.
TTAACTCACTTTGACGGCCTGACTCGTGTGGCACTCCGGGAGGCTACGCGTTCTTGACTCGGCACGGTACCGCACGGTCGGACGTCGACACCGTCATGGCGGCGGCGAGCGTGGCAATGATGGATCTGATCTCCTCACACC
>JALZCN010000261.1 GCA_030863045.1 Actinomycetota bacterium
GACGTTGTGATCAAGCGGATCAACGCGATGTCGGCCGAGCATCAGTCCTGAACCAGGAGACTCTGTGGACCGACCGAGCGGCCGACGTTGGACCTCACGCAGCTGCCCGCCGCACGCGATCCGGCGACGAGAGTCGATCTCGTACACCAGCTCTGCGGACGTGGCTCAGTATTAGCGTTCTTGGGCGAGCCTCAGGCGGACCCTGGCATGATAATCATCAGCGAGCCGTCCGCGGAACCGACGCGTCCAGGCGCCAAAGAGGTCATGTAAGGTGTGATGTCTTCCCCCTCGTACGTCCTTGGGATCGTCCATGCGCCGATATCGGTGTCCTGCCCTGTTCAAGTCATCCAGGGAGCGTGGCATAAGTGTCGTCCCAGCATCGTCCCTGGTTTCGGGAAGGCCGGAGTGGGTATGGCGCTAGCATGGCTGACACATCGCTGGGTTCGCCCGAGAAGGATCCCGACGACTGGGTCACCGGTGACGAGCCGATGACCGGGCCACAACGCAGCTACCTCGAGACGTTAGCCCGGGAGGCTGGAGAGGACATCCCGGCAGATCTGACCAAGGCCCAAGCGTCTGAGTTGATCGAGCGGTTGCAAGGCAAGACCGGACGCGGGCGCTAAGTACTAAGGCTTCGGATCTCCGAAGCTCGGCCTGGAGCGGAGAAAGGGCAGCACGGCCTCCCGCGGGCTGCGTCACAGGGTCTTTCCTGCTGTTCTCCACGTAATCGAGCGCAGACGAAACGATTCGTCGGATATCAGGGTGAGTACATTAGCCCAGGGCACGGAGACCTGCTAGGAAGCAGTGGCTGGCGTCAGCTCGGCCATCTGCCCCCACCCGTCGCTGGGCACCTCGACGTTGACGATCTCCGGCTTCTTCACGATCACTTCGGGAATCCACGCCATGGCGTTCTTGAAATGGTTGGAGTTCACGTGTGCCTCGCCAGCTGCGCTGTCTGTGAATGCTTCAACTAGGACGAACTGATTGGGCGTGTCTACGCTCCTCGACCATTCGAAGAAGATGTTGCCCTCTTCGGCACGGGTGGCCTGGGTGAACTCGTCGACGAGTGAGAGCCACTCGTCGGCCTTTTCGGGACGAATCGTGAACTTGACGACGATGAAGATCACCGAGAGCTCCTCTGTCTCGTGCTTCCACGCTAGGACCTGCCATTAAACACCTGCTCGCGTCGATGACCGCGCGGTCGAGCATGCGGCACCGTGCAGCGTTAGATTGACGGCCTGTGGACAAGGCACCACAGATTGGGGTACGCCGCTGCCAAGCGGGTCCTGCACCGGGCAGGCGTCATTCAGGAAACGTTGTGCTCGATCTGGGTTGTGGAGCCGGGCTGCTGTGCCGGATCGCCGCGGGCCGCGGCGCGCAGGTTACGGGGATCGACCGGGACGCGGGCAGGTCGAGCAGGCCGACAGCCACCCAGCCGGAGGTTCAGGCTGACCACCACCTCCCGGCAGCCCGTACACAGCAATTCAGAGGCCTCGATCAGCGATCCGCTCCGTGCCGGCGCTCCCCAGCTGCTCCGATGCGCAGGCGCCGCCGTTCGGTCTGGTGAGCAGGCCGGGAGCGTTCTCGGGTCAAGGTTGCAAGCCGGCTCATCGTTCCTCCACGCCGGGCATAGGCCGGCACCATGTGACGATCGGTAATCCACGAGCGGCTGCGTCCCGCACCCCCGCGCCTCTCATCCACTCTGACCCGATGGGACAACCTTGTCGACCTGGACGACGGTCTGTTCGCGGTAGCGCACAGTCAGTACCCACAGCGATTCGGAGATTTTGGTTTGTCCGGAACTCCGGGTAACTTACTTAGGTACACCTAACTTAATTGCAACGGCTATGGAACACGGGCTCCCTGTCGCATGAAGGCCTCCGATGAACTGACCACCGTCGCGGCCGTAATTCGGGTCAGCACCATGCCCGCGGCGGCGGAGATCGCCGATCTGCTTGAGGACACCGCGCGCCGAGTGGCCATCAGGGAGAGCATGTGGGAACTGGCCGGGTACAGCGAGCAACAACAGACGGCGCTCGCCGAGAGGGAATGGCGATTTGCGCTAGCGATGGCGCGGGCGCTCGGCCGCTTCGCCAAGACGTCCTGACCCGTACGCTGAGGTGCATTGCTGGCCAGCGCATGCGGTCGTCAACCTAACGCGGGGCCGGCGGCACGTGGTGGTCTGCCATCAAAAGCAGCAGACCGCCCCCACCTTCAAGCATGAGACGCTCCGTAGGATCTCATTCGCCTCATCGGTCGAGTGTGGCCGTCGGCATCGATGGCCACACGTCTGGTCGCACCGGTTTGCAGGGCTAGCACGAAATCAAGCGGTCAGTCCGCGGGTTGTGTCTCGCGGCCGAAGAGAGCGGCGGTGAGCAGCGGGCGCAGGTGCTCGTCGGCGGCGACTTCGTAGTAGATGTAGGTGCCTTCCCGGCGCCCGTGGACGACGCCGGCCAGCCGCAGCTTCGCCAGGTGCTGGCTCACCGCAGTCGGCGCGGCACCGACGATCTCCGCGAGGCATGCGACTGACGACTCACCCTGCAATAGGGCCCACAGGATCCGCATCCGGGTGGGGTCTGCAAGGAGCCGGAACGTCGCCGCAGCGCGTTGCACCTGCGGGCCGTCCGGCATTCGGAAGCCCGGCACGCTCTCGTGCACGACGTTGAGGATACCCGCGCCTTTTGCCTGCATGGCTATCTTCGTTGATGCGCATGTAGCGTTGTAATTTGTGGTCGCCACAGCAGTCTCGAAACCTGGGAAACGCGTCTTGCC
>JALZCN010000262.1 GCA_030863045.1 Actinomycetota bacterium
TAGTTGAAGTTCGTCCCCATTGCCGCGCCCCTCAACTCTTCGGCGGCAAGTTCATCAGGACCGCCGCGGCAACCTGCTTCCCCACCTCGCACGCCTGCTGCGGATTATCAGCGAACTCCCTCGAGTCATAGTTTAGCGAGAAGCTCTGCCGTTCCGCGGGTTTAACGTCAATGTCACAGCTGGCGATGTCTGCGTTCGCCCTCGTCACGATAGCGGGATATCCAGCGATCTCGGTCAACTCAAAGAATGGAAGGCCCTGCCGCTTGCTGTACGCGACTTCCAAGGTTGGATTGTTGGTGAACGTGTCGATTAGCACCGACCGAATTCTTTCTCGGTCACGTGTAGTAGTGATCCACTCGCAGCCTAGATCACCGAGAGCAACATCGTACTGCCTCGGCGGGAGATCAAGCCCGAAGCGCTGCGCTTGCTCCGGGCTCAACAACTCGCATGGTCGCCGGGATAGGGCCGCGATGTCGCGCGGATTATTCACCGGCGGGATTGGGCTCGTCGCAGGGGCGAGACTTGGTCCGGCTGCCTCCGGTGGCGCCTTGGTGCCGGTGCCGCATCCCGCTGACATGAGAACCGAGCCGGCCGCGAGTACTCCTGCCACGAGACCGGTCCTCATAATGGTAGTCCTGGGCTGGCGTTCGGGATGTTCAAGTCCTCGACTTGCAGGTAGGTCTTAAGGTCCTCGCGCAACATATGCGCCAGGTCTTCAAGCCGTTTCGCACCCGCCTTAAGAGTCGCCTCCAGATTATTCTCACCGGTGTCCGACGCCCATTTTCCGAGCTGCGCGACCGCGTTCATGCTGACCCCGTCAATGCCTGGAGGGGGGATGCTCGCTAACCGAAGCACCTCCTTCGCCTGGGCCCTGAAGAACTTGGCGGCGTGTTCGAGGTCGGCGATGGCTTGCGGGACGCGTTCGTAGTCGATCGCGAAGCCCGCAGCCGCGCCGTTACCGAGCAGGGCTCCCAGCGCCGTGCCGTCCAGCACATTGCCGGTGTCGCTGACAACTGACCAGGGGTTGTCGCTACTCATCGTGTTCCTCTTGACGCATGGTGTGCACGCAAGTGGGGAAGTGTGCCACACGCGCCGGTGGCTACAGTGCGGTAATGGCAGCGCAGATCGCTCTGGTGCGGGGCGACATCACGGACCAGCACGTTGACGCAGTGGTGAATGCCGCCAACAGCTCGCTGCTCGGTGGCGGCGGCGTCGACGGCGCGATCCACCGCCGTGGCGGGCCGGCAATCCTGGCGCAATGCCGGGAGCTACGGGCTGGTCGTTACCCGGACGGTCTGCCCGCCGGTCAGGCAGTGGCCACCACCGGCGGTGATCTGCCTGCTCGATGGGTGATTCACACGGTCGGCCCGGTGTACGCCAAGTCCGAAGACCGTTCCGAACTGCTCGCCTCCTGCTACCGGGAGTCGCTGCGAATAGCCGACGAGCTCGGCGCTCAGACCGTCGCCTTCCCCGCGGTGTCCGCTGGAATCTACGGGTGGCCGCTGGCCGACGCCGCCCGCATCGCGATCGCCACCGTGCAGAACACACCCACCAGCGTGCGCGAGGCCCGCTTTGTGCTGTTCAGCGACGCGGTCTTCGACGCCTTCCACACCGTGCACCAGGGCACCACACACCACGCAGGACGCGACGACTGAAGTGTCGATTCTGGGACACTTCCTTCGTCGTCATGATGGAGGCGGTCACTAAGCCGCTCGACTGAGTCGGGGAGGTGGGCCGTGCAGTACGTGTTGCTGATCTATAGCGAATCGCCGCCCAGCTCCCGTCACAGGCTGAGATCGACCACGTCATGGGTGAGTGGTGGGCTTACGACAAGGTCGTCGCTGACGCTGGGGTGAAGGTTGGAGGCGAGGCGTTGCAGGGTCTTGAGACCGCACCACGGTCCGGGTCAAGGACGGCGAGCGAGTCGTCACCGACGGCCGTCGCCGAGGCCCGTGAGTGCTCGGCGGTTCCTACCTGCTCGACGTGCCCGATCTGGACGCCGCGCTGGACTGGGCAACCCGCTGCCCGGCGCCAAGCACGGCTCCATCGAATTGCGCCCGGTCATGGTGTTCGACACCCCCTGACATGCCGATGAGCGGGCGAAGGCGCGTTTCTGGTACCCCCCGC
>JALZCN010000295.1 GCA_030863045.1 Actinomycetota bacterium
CAGTTCTCCGGCGGCATGCGCCAGCGTGCGATGATCGCGATGGCGCTGTCGTGCAACCCCCAGCTGCTCATCGCCGACGAGCCGACCACCGCGCTGGACGTCACGGTGCAGGCCCAGATCCTGGACCTCATCCGCGAGTTGCAGGCCGAGTTCGACTCTGCGGTGATGATCATTACGCACGACCTGGGCGTGGTCGCCGAACTTGCCGACGACATCCTGGTGATGTACGCGGGACGGGCCGTCGAGTACGGGCCGGCAAGCGAGGTGTTCTCCTCGCCCCAGCACCCCTACACGTGGGGCCTGCTCGGATCGATGCCGCGGTGGGACCGGGAACGGACGCAGCGGCTGGCACCGATCCCGGGCAGCCCGCCGAGCCTGATCAATGTGCCGTCTGGTTGCCCGTTTCACCCGCGCTGCCCGTACGCCGAGCTGACCGGCGAGCAGGCGAGCTCTGTGCGACCCGAGCTTCGACCGGCGCGGTCTACGGGAGGGCATCTGGTCGCCTGCCATCTCACCGACCAGCGCCGCCAGCACATTTTCGACGGCGAGATCCGGCCGAAGCTGTGACTGCGTTGCTTCGTGCGTCCGGGCTGCGGAAGCACTTCCCGGTCCGGCGGGGTCTGCTGCAGCGCAAGGTCGGGGCCGTGCAGGCCGTCGACGGGCTGGACTTCGAGGTGCTCCGCGGCGAGACGCTGTCGTTGGTGGGCGAGTCGGGCTGCGGCAAGACGACCACCGGGCGGCTGCTCACCCGGCTGCTCGAGCCGACCGCCGGATCGATCGTCTTCGACGGCCGCGACATCACGCATCTATCGGCAGGCCGGATGCGACCGCTGCGCCGGGACATCCAGATGATCTTCCAGGACCCGTACTCGTCGCTGAATCCCCGGCACACGGTCGGCACCATCGTGGGGGCCCCGTTCCGGATCCAGGGCGTGGACCCGCCCGGCGGGGCGCGTCGAGCGGTGCAGGAGCTGCTGGAGCTCGTCGGTCTGAACCCCGAGCACTACAACCGGTACCCGCACGAGTTCTCCGGCGGCCAGCGCCAGCGCATCGGCATCGCCCGCACGCTGGCGCTGCGACCGAAGCTGATCGTTGCCGACGAACCCGTCTCGGCGCTGGACGTGTCGATCCAAGCCCAGGTGATCAACCTGCTGGAGGACCTGCAGGACGAGCTGAACCTGACCTACCTGCTCATCGCCCATGACCTTTCGGTGGTGCGGCACGTTTCGGACCGTGTCGCCGTCATGTACCTCGGCAAAATCGTCGAGCTCGGTGACCGCAACGCGGTGTACACCCGACCCATGCACCCCTACACGGTGGCGCTGCTCTCCGCGGTGCCGGTGCCCGACCCGGCGCGGCGCAGCGCGGGTAGGAGAATCCTGCTCACCGGCGACGTGCCCAGCCCGCTGAACCCGCCGCCGGCCTGCCGCTTCCACACCCGCTGCTGGAAAGCCCAGGACATCTGCCGCACCCAGGAACCCCCGCTGGCCGAGCTGACCCCGGGTCACCGCGTCGCCTGCCACTTCCCCGAGAACGCTGGGTAAGCGCGGTCCGCAGCGAGCCGACGGCTGCGGTGGCTCTTACACCGCAGCTGAATCTGACGGCTGAGGCCGTGCGAGTTGACCTGGTTGACCCGAGTGACTGCATGGCATCCTGAGGGCGCGGTCGAACTGATCGTGTCGGACCCGGCCGTGATCGGAGAGTTATGGACATCACCCAGCTGATCCTCGATGACCACCATGAGCAGCGGCGGCTCTTCGCGGTCCTCGAACAGATCGACCGCACCGACACCGCGGCTCTGAGCGCTGTGTGGACGCGGCTGGCCGCATTTCTCGAGGTCCACGCCGAGGCTGAAGAGCAACTCTTCTACCCAGAACTGCTCCGCGTGGGCAAAGGCGTCGATAGCGTCAGCCCAGAAGCTGAAACCGTAGACGCGATCGACGATCACAACGACATCCGCGACGCCGTCGCCGCAGTCGCGGGCCATGAGGTTGGCAGCGACGGTTGGTATGACGCGGTCGCCCGGGCCAACGAGGCCAACAGCGACCACATGGCCGAAGAAGAGCGTGAGGGACTCACAGACTTCCGTCGCCACGCTGCACTTCAGCTGCGCCATGATCTGGCCGTCGCTTTCGCCGCGTTCGAGGCCACGCACATCGCCGGCGTCACACCGGTGGACAAGGACCCCGAGGGCTACGTTCGCGAGGTCAAAGAGGAGATCGCGGTATCCAACGTCGCGGCATCCAACGACCAGGGCGACGACGGCGCCGCCAAGTCGGACGGATCACTGGTCATCGGCAGTCTGAACAGACAGTGACGAGGACTGATCACTGTGCGGTTGCTGGTGCGCCCTCGTTAGCTGGCGCGGCAAGTGCTTCGATCCCCGCCCGGACGCGGAAGGGCTCAAGGTCAGCACGTTGACGCTCAGCCCGCTCGATCAGGTGGTCGAAGTCAACGTCAGGCAAGCGCGAAGCGAGGCCGGCGAGGTCGCGTAAGGTTGTCCAGAGCAACTTCTTGCCCTCGATTCCCATCGCGAGAAACTCCAGCTCCACGAATCGGCTCAGCGGCGAGTACGTCCCCAGCCGGCCGTTGAGTTTCAGCCGTCCCAACCGCTCGGCGCCGACCGCCAACCCGAGCTTGACAGGATTCAGCCGGACCCCAAGTCGACGCATGATCCGCTGGAATGTCTCAACGTCCTCCGCGATCCCTTCCGAGACACGCGCGAGCGCCTCGCCGAGCTCAGTGCCGCTATTGCTGCGCTGCGACCGCCGGGCGATCTCTCGCCACAGCATGCCTGCTGCAAGCTGATCGTTCAGGTAGATGCCAAGAAAGTCGTCCACGCCCAGGAGATACCCACTCACCAGCACGGGAACCCCCTCAAAGGTGGGGAGTGTCCTGTAGATCGTTGGGCGAAGTGGGTACACTACTCCCCCGATCGGAGCGCTGTCCACAGGCCAGCCGGATCGTGCTCCGTGGTGCTGGCCGGCTCGACGCAGGCTGGGCTCTACCGGATTGCCGGACCGCCGCCGGCACCCGGGTTTCCGGTTTTGTCGGAGGCTCGGCGGCGGTTGAGCTTCCACGACCGCGACGGCGGCTATGAACTGGCCGGATGGCTGGATCGGGAGGCCGCCGAGATCATCCGCTCAGCACTGAGCCCGCTGGCCGCCCCTCGGCCCACCACCGACACCGAGGGGCTACCTGCGAAACCTGGCGCAACGCGACGCCGACGCCCTGGCCGAACTCGCCCAGCGCGCCCTGGGCAGCGGTGAGCTACCCACCGAAGGTGGGGAACGCCCGCAGGTCGTGGTGACCGTGAGCCTGCCCGTGCTGCAGAGCCGGATCGGGTCAGCCCCGCTGGCGTTGGGCGGCCCGATCTACGCCGACATTGCCCGCCGCATCGCGTGCGACGCGCAGGTCATACCAGTGGTGCTCGGCGCTCGGGCGAACCGCTGGACGTCGGGCGCGCCAGCCATACGGTCCCGACCGCGATCCGCCGCGCGATGATCGTCCGCGATCGCGGATGTGCGTTTCCCGAATGTTCTGTGCCAGCTCGATGGTGCGATATTCATCATGTGATTCATTGGGCCGACCACGGACCAACCAGCGTCGATAACTGCGTTGCGCTGTGCGGCCGGCACCATAGCCTCGTCCACCATCCCACTGGCGGATCGAGATGACCGACGGTATTCCACAATTCCACCCACCACCGTGGCTGGGCGGGCCTCCACGCCGAAATCCATTCCACATCGGCGCCGAGCCGATTCGGATCCGCCAGTAGTGGTTCACCATTGCGGCCCGCACCCGCAGCACCAGGCGCCACTACCGGGCAGGTGGTGGTTGTAGCTCGCTGGTGAGCAGGCCGGGGAGCACGGCGGTGGCAGTGGGCATGGCACCGATCTCGGCTTGGATGCGACGCGCGGCGGTGCCGAACCTCCGCTCGGTGATCAGGCGCTCGGTGGCCGCGGCGACAGCGTCGGCGGAGAACTCGTTGGGGTGAAGGGCAAGTGCTACTCCGGCGGACTGGCAGGCCGCCGCGTTCATGAACTGGTCGGCGCCCTGCGGCAGGATCAGCTGGGGCAGCCCGTGGGCGAGTGCGCTGAGCATGATCCCGGCACCGCCGTGGGCCACGACGAGGTGGCAGTGCGGCAGCAGCAGGGTGTGCGGGATGTACGGTTCGATCAGCACGTGCGGTGGTTGCGGTCCGAACCGTGCCGGATTGGTGCCGGGTCCGCTGGTGACGACGAGGTTGAGGGGAAGCTCGCGCAGGCCGGCAATCGCGGTCTCGAGCACGCCGGGCGTCTCGTGGAACATCGTTCCGAGCGTCAGATGGATGGTCTGCAGGTACGGGAGGGCGGCCACTGCCGCGGGCAACCACTCGCCTGGCGCTGGCTCACCTGCTGCCGGGCGCAGCGGCTGGTTCCGCTGCCACGCCCCTTCACCGTCGGAGCGCAGGCTCGGCGGCACGATATCCAGGTAGGTCGCCGAACTGATTCCATCGATGAGCTCGGGCACCCCCCAATCGAGGCACAACCGTGCGAACCCCGCTCTGAAGAGAGCGTCCCACATCTGGGCCGAGGGCATGAGGCCAAGGCCGTGCACCACATGACGTGCCCCGGTGTGCGCCGCGGCCAGCGCGCCGGCCAGCTCGGTGAACTCGTGAACCACGATGTCGGGTTTCCATTGCTGGGCTCGGGGAACCAGTTCGATGGCGCGTTTCGCCGCCGACTCGACGAAAATGCCTTGTATCTGCAGGGCTAGCCGCTGCTCGGGTGGGAGGGCCTCCAGGTCCGGGTGGGCGGCGCGCACCGACGCGTCGGTCTCCGCGCGGCTGGGGCCGACCAACCAGCTGTCGAAGCCGCGGCGCTCGACCTCTGTCACCAGCTCGGCGCCGGTCGCGAAAGCCACCTCGTGACCAGCCTGCTGCGCTTCACGAGCCAGCGGCAGCATGGTGTTGACGTGCCCGTAGGCCGGGCAGCCGGTGAACAGGAATCGCATGCTGTGCTCCAGTTCTAGGTGTGACGACCCCAGTCGGGGACATCGCGCAGCCCGCCACGATGAAACCGACACCCAGAAGAGCCGATGCGCGTCTTGCTGATACCAGCGCTGGGGCGAGATGGGGGGCCAGATGCTCCGCATCACATCAGCACGACCTTCCCGCCGATGCTGGTCCGGCTCGCCACCGCACCGCCGCAGTTCCGCAGGTACGTAGCGACCGCTTCTAAACTCTCCACATGGCGCGGTACTTCAATGTGCATCCGGTGAACCCGCAACGGCGCGCGATCGGCCAGGTGGTCGAGCTCGTTCGCGACGGTGGGCTCATCGCCTACCCCACGGATTCCTGCTTCGCTCTCGGCTGCCGGCTCGGCAACTCCGACGGCCTGCATCGGATCCGCGAGATCCGCGACCTTGACTGCAAGCATCACTTCACCCTGGTGTGCCGGGACTTCGCTCAGCTCGGCCAGTTCGTCCACGTCAGCAACACCGCGTTTAGGCTGATCAAGGCATCGACCCCGGGCAGCTACACGTTCATCCTGCCCGCAACGAAGGAGGTCCCGCGCCGGCTGCTGCGTCCGAAGAAGAAGACTGTCGGGGTGCGGATCCCGCAGCACGCCGTCGCGCAAGCCCTGCTCGCCGAGCTGAAGGAGCCGCTGCTGTCGTCCACGCTGCTGCTCCCGGACGAACCCGAACCGCTGACCCAGGGCTGGGAAATCAAGGAGCGGCTCGACTACGCGGTCGACGCAGTCATCGACTCGGGTGACTGCGGCACTGAGCCGACGACCGTGATCGACTTCTGCGGATCCGAACCCGAGATCGTGCGCCGGGGCGCCGGCGACCCGTCCAGATTCGAGTAGCCCCCTCGGTCATCGCTGACGCTCCCACAGGATCTGCTGCGCCCGCTATTTGGCCGTATCACTGCGTCAGCTCAGAGCGCTGGGCTGCGGTTGGGGACAGGCCATCGAGGTAAATCTACTTCTGCCGTCTGGCGGTGCGGTTCCAGTCCTCGACGCCGGGCAGCGGTGCGACCAGCAT
>JALZCN010000296.1 GCA_030863045.1 Actinomycetota bacterium
GCGTCACTGCGCTGCTGGTCAACGCCGAACCCGGTCGAACCGCGACTGCAGCGCCGGCGCACCTCGTCGTCAGCTTCGACACCGGAGGGTCCGGAGGCCAGGGACAGCTCATCGTGGACGTCAATCCGGCCGCCACCGGACCGAACACGATCCACGTCGCCGTCCAGAATTCCCGCGGAGACCCGTACGACGTGGCCGAGCTCGACGCCACTGTGACGCTGACCTCGCAGACGCTCGCGTCGCGCCGGTTGGGGCCATTTCCGGTTCCGTTGCAGCGCACTGGTCCCAACCGGTACGTCGCCGACAAATTTCAGTTGCCGATGCGTGGAACCTGGACGTTTGAAGCCACCGTGCGAACTTCCGACATCGATCGAACCACCGTGGTCACATCGATCGAGATCAGGTGAACCAGGCAGCGATCGGCTCAGCTCGGTGGCAGTACCCGGAAGGTATCCACTACCCGATTCACCGACGGAAGCACGATCTTCGGGTCTGAACCAGCAGCGGTGAACACCGTGATGCCATAGTTCGTGGGCTCGTTCTCAACGGTGATGGCGAGAAAACGGATGCGGGTGTTCTGGGCGTTGTTCCCCACCCCGCCGTAAACCAGAGCCGACCGTGGGCCGACCTGCTTCGCATCCGGCGGGATCACCTCGACATTGCGGTAGTTACCCGCAACCTGCTGGAACAGCCGCGTGCCGGCCACCGGCAGCGGCCCGTTACGACCCAGGCCGATAGTGATCACGGTGGACTTATCCGGACTGGTCACTGTGGTGGTGCGACCCTGCTGAGTGGTTGACCAGCCATCGGGCGCCTCGAAGCGGTACCGGCCCTCGGCGTTGACCACTTCCCGAGCATTTATCGTGCCACTGGTACCGCCGCCGCTCACCGCGGCGATCACCGCGAAAGTGCCGGCCAGTAACAGCGCGACAATACCGATGAGGGAGATGACCGGTCGGCTGCGCATCCGGGACAGCCAGGGCAGCTTGGAGATCAAGGTAGTCATGAGGGCGCCGATCGTAGCGGGGGTACGGGAGGGGTACCTATCAGGGTGGACTGGGCGGACATGCCAGCGGGGGCCGACGAGTTGATCGCCGACCCCCGCTGAAGGTGTACTGGAGAACTTCCTAGTTACTCACAGGGCATGCTTGCCGACACGACGCCGGGTAACCGCCGCAACGGTCAGCGCGCCCATCCCGGTGAGCAGGAATCCACCGGCCAGCAGTGCTGCGACATCGGCGCCGGTCTCTGCCAGTTCGGGACCCTTGGCCTCGTCCTTGCCACCTTCATCGCCCTTGTCGCCGTGCTCCTCGTCCTTCTTGCCGTGCTCCTTGTCCTTGTCACGGTCGGTTTCGTGCGCGAGGCTCTCCGCCTGGCCGAGCACCACCAGCAGGGTCTCGTTCAGGACGTCGAGGCGCAGCATCTCCTGGACGCTACCGGCACCCTTGTACTTCGGGTTCTCGAAGATGACCGACTTGCCCTGGTTGAGGAACAGGCACAGGATCGCCGAATCACCACAGTCATCCGGCAGTGTCAGTGCCTCAGGACCGTCGACCAGGTAGGTCGATTCACCGCCGAGGTCGAGACCGAGTAGGTACGAGTGGCGCTCGGTATCCGGCTTCTTCGAAATCGACCGGGAGTCGGCGTGCACCGCCTGTAGGCCAACACCGTCACACGCCTCGGTCAACTTCTCGCGCTGGCCGATGCAGAGGTTGAGCAGCTCATTAGCGGAGTCGGCCTTGGTGTGACCGAACTTCTTGTCCCGCTCAGCGATGCCCAGGCCCTCAGCAACACCCAGGGACAGCAAACCATCGCACTCGTAGGTCGCGGTCACATCATCGTCGTCGCCCCCCACGCACAGCGCCAACACACCACCACGGGCGGCGGCGAGCGCCGAGTCGCGATCCTCTTTGGCCACCGTGTCGTGGTAGAGCAAGCTCAGGCAGAGCAGACCGCCAGTGCCCTCACAAAGGGACAGCAGGTCACCATCATCGCCTTCTCTATCGTCGCCGTCCTTCGACGAGGCGTCGGAGCCGACGATCTGGTCGCCTCCCAGGCCGAGCACCGTCGACTCGGCGTGGGCGCTGTCGTCGTCCTCGATGGTGGCGTCGTACCTGGTGATGTCGAGCAGGTGCTCCTTCAGCAGGTCGACACGGGCAACGGCGCCGGACGCGTGGTCGGGAGGCTCGGGATCATCGAGGTGATCGCTGTCCTCAGTGTCATCACGGCGCTCGCCACCGTACCGGTCGTCGTGCCGGTGTCGGTCCTTGTCGTCAGAGCCTCTCAAGTCCGGAGCGTTGAGACCGTCGGGAGTGGGCACGGTCGTTCCGCCGGGCAAGGGGACCGGAAGTTCCGGCAGCGTGGGAGCATTGGGGTTGGGGGCCACCGGATCGCCTGGGGGCACCGGCTCCGCGGACGTGCCCGTGATCTGCGGCACGGAGTGGACCACCTGCGCCGAGGCAGCACCCGGCAGCAAAACCAGCGCGGCTGCCATCCCGGCGGCCATGAAAGCCAGGCGGCGATGCCTCCTGGGTGTGCGTGACGTCATGTTCCGGTGTTCCTCCTCGTTCGAGATCTCTCCGCGTGAGGGCGGTACGGCCTTCCCCCACGGGCCGTGGATCCCTCGTACCTGGCGATAGACGCTCCGACTCCGCCGGTGGTGGCCGTCTCCGGGCATCCAGGTACCGGCTCAACGAGGTGAGAGTCGGCGCAGATACGACTGGCGCCTGGACTATTCCCCGAACGGTGATCGTTCCCTCCGCCGGGACCGTCGTCGGACACGTAGACCGGGAGTCACATCACCCAGCCGCGGCTTTTCTCACCCAAATGAAGTAGTGCTTGCCGTAGGCTGTAGCTTGAAGTGACAACTCGGGCGTTCGCGGACGAATCGGCGTGGTGATCCGGCGCCACATGGCGGTCATGGTTAACTACACGACTACATGTCGCCAGCGCGCCACCGCAAGCCATTGACCCCCACCGTCAGCCGCAGGCGGAGCCCCGCCGGCGTCGCTGGCGGGTTGCTTGCTGTGATGACGGCGGCTTGTGGTGCGCTGCCTTTCACTCCTGCGCCGGTCACCGTGAACCCTGCCGAGCCGTCACGTGACGCTCCGGGCCCAGCCGTGGCGCCTCCCGTACCGCAGCCGGTGGCCGACGGGCCGTGCCCCTACCTGTCGGCGGCAGCGGTAGAGGCCGCGAACGGGCAGCGGGTCGGCGCCGTACGGATCTCCGGGACAGACCCCGATCGGCCGTACCCGGCCTGCTTCTTTCTCACCACTAACCGCGCCACGCAGGTGCGAACCTGGATCGTGGTGGCTACGCCGGAGGTGGCGCGGGCAACGCTCGACGCCGCTGCGCCGGTGACCACCTCCGACTTGGCGGAGATTCCGGGCGGATGGTCGGGCGGCTCCCAGCCGACCACTGAGGGAGCGGTGTTCGCGGTGAACCGGCAGAGCACCACGGTTGTGGTCACGACGAACCAGCCGCAGACGATCAGCGCCCGCCGGATCGCCGAGCAGGTGATCGCAGCACTCGATCTGTAAGATCAGTCGGTAGGTCGGGTCAGTCGGTGCTGGCCGAAGGACGTTCCGCGCGGACGACACCGTTGCCGATCGGAGAGCGTCCGGTGGCGACCTGGTCGCGGTAGTGCGGAGTCGGTTGCCCGGTCGGTCGGATCGGCAACCGTTCAAGCTCGGCCTGCCGGGGCCTGCGGTTGCGCACCACCGCGCTGGTGACGCCGGCGATCCCAACTAAGAGCGGGACCAACCATTTCCAGCGCCTGCGGTGGCGAGGCCGGCCTCCGAACCGGGGACCGATGAGGCGCTCTGTCTCCACCTCTGCACCTCCTCATCCTTGTCTCTGACGGGTGTGCCCATCCTGCCCCGGCCACACCCAAACCCACGTGGTGGCAGGATAGGTCCGGTGACTGAGCGCACGACCGACAAGACGCAGGTCATCCTGCACACCAGCGAGGGTGACATCCGCCTCAACCTCTTCCCAACCCACGCGCCGAAAACAGTGTCCAACTTCGTCGGCCTCGCCGAGGGCAGCAAGGACTATTCTGAGCGCAACGCCAAAGGGGAACTGTCCGGACCTTTTTATGACGGCTCACTGTTCCACCGTGTGATCGACGGTTTCATGATCCAGGGTGGCGATCCGACCGGCACCGGCCGGGGCGGACCTGGCTACCGCTTCGGCGACGAGCCCCACCCCGATCTGCAGTTCACCCGCCCATACCTGCTGGCGATGGCCAACGCGGGCCCGAATACCAACGGCTCTCAGTTCTTCATCACCGTGAGCTCCGTGCCACATCTGAACCGTAAGCACACCATCTTCGGTGAGGTGGCGGACCAGGAGTCCCGCGGCGTGGTGGATGCGATCGCGCGCACCCCGACCCGTGGGGACCGTCCGGTGAACAACGTTGTGATCAAACGGGTAACGGTAGAGCCGGCCGGAATGTGACAGGGATGACCCAGTGACGGGGATGTCGAGTCCCGTGTGTGTCCGGCATCCGGGCCGCGAGACCGGAGTGCGCTGCACCCGCTGTGACCGCCCCGCCTGCTCTGCCTGCCTGCGTGAGGCGCCGGTGGGATACCAGTGCGTGGACTGCGTCGATCAAGCGCGTTCTCAGCAGCGTGTCATCACCGCCCCGTGGGCGCAGCCCACCGGCCGGTCAGTGGTGGTACCGATTCTGATCGCGATCAATGTCGCGGTCTTCGTGGTCACCGTGGTGCAGGCCGGTAGCTTGTCCAGCAACGCTGATGCCCTGCTGTTCCAGCAGTGGGCGTTGTGGCCCGCTGCGTTGGCCGACGGCGAGTGGTGGCGCTTGTTGACCTCAGGCTTCCTCCACTTCGGGCTCATTCACCTAGCCTTCAACATGATCGCCCTATGGGTGATCGGCCAGGACCTCGAGCAGGTGTTGGGTCGAACCCGCTTCCTGGCGGTGTACCTGGTTTCGCTGCTCGGCGGAAGCCTGGCGGTCTTCCTGTTCGGAGCTCAGAATGCGCTGACCGCCGGTGCCTCCGGCGCGGTGTTCGGGCTGATGGGCGGGCTGGCCGTCGTATTGCTCCGGATGCGCCGCAGCCCGCGCCCAGCACTGACCATCATCCTGCTGAATGTGATCATCACCTTTGTGGTGCCCGGAATCTCCATTCTCGGCCATCTGGGTGGGCTGGCGTTCGGTTCTGCAGTCACCGCGGGGATGGTGTACTCCCCGACCAGACGCTAGCCGGCCGGTTCTCCACAGGGTTTGTCCACAGTGGGGACGAATGGCAGGCGTGTTGTTTGGCCGTCAGCGCCAGCGCATGGTCATCATCAGCCCGGTAACCATGAGCGCGAAGCCGATCAGGAAGTTCCAGTTACCAAGCTCAGCCAGCAGCGGAATCTTGTCCACCGCCAGGTAGTTGACCACCAGCCACAGCAGGCCCAGCAGCATCAACCCGAGCATGACAGCGACGTAGAACGGATGCGAGGGACCCGCGGCGCGGACCTGCGCCGGGCCGAGCGCTCCGGCTGACGGAGAGTAGACCGACTTCTTCCGAACCTTCGACTTCGGCATGTCTTTCCTTGTTCGACGTGCGGGCCGCGTTGCCTACCCGGAGGGCCCGAGGAGGGGCACTGCGAACACGCTAACGCAAGGGACTACCGTCTCGGTGCTCGACTGTCGTCGAAGTCGACGCCAGAGCCGTTCCGCAAGGGCACGGCTCGGACTCGGTGACAGGAGCGCGGTCAAGCGGCGCGCCGGCGGAGTGAGGAGGTTTCGTGAGCCATGTGCTGTCCCGTTCATCGCGAGGGTTCCGGCCGCCACGCCGGCGGCGAGACCCCGTGCGGACGGCCATCCGCGGGGTGGGCGAGCTGCTCCTGACGATGGGCCTGGTGGCGTTGCTGTTCGTGTTCTACGCGGCTTACGTCACCGATTGGTCGTCGGCGCGCAAGCAGCGTGAAGCCACCGCCGCGCTGGATGAGGCCTGGCACAACCCGCGGGCTCTGGCGGACCGGCCGGTCCCGGGTGCGGGTATCGCCAAGCTTTACGTCCCCGCGTTCGGGCCCGATTACGTGTACACCGTGCTGGAAGGCACCGAGCCGGACACGCTGGCAGTGGGGCCCGGTCATTACGAGGGTACCGAGTTGCCCGGCCAGCTGGGCAACTTCGCGGTGGCCGGGCACCGAGTCGGCAAGGGGTCGCCGTTCAACTCCTTGGACCTCTTGTCGTCCTGCGATGCCATCGTGGTCGAGACGGTCGACCACTGGTACGTCTACCGGGTGTTGCCGCTGCAGGGTGAGTCCATCGGCTGGGCGGAAGGCAAGGGGAAGCAGCCGCAGTGTCGAGGCGTCGAACCGCTGCCCGGTCGGTACGGGAACGTGGTCGGTAGGGCGATCGTGCCGCCCTCGCAGATCGATGTGATCGCTCCGGTGCCCGGTCAGGCAAGCCAGTATCGGCCCGCCGACAAGCTGATCACGCTGACCACGTGTCACCCCCAATTCTCCGATCGGGAGCGGCTCATCGTGCACGGTGTGCAGGTCGCTTCATACCGGAAGTTCGAGGGCGAACGGCCCGTCGAGCTGACCGCCGGCGCCTGAGGAGGCTCATGTACGGCTGGATCTGGCGCCATCTACCGGGGCCACTCCCGGCGCGGCTACTGCAGGCGCTGTTGCTCGTCGCAGGGGTGGTGGCACTGCTGTTGCTGGTGGTGTTCCCCTGGGTAGAGCCCCGGCTGCCGTTCAATGCTGTGACGACTGGCTGAGCCCATCGTCACAGCTCGTGAGCGGGGCCAGCTAAGCTCGCGCCGGTGCGGATCCTTGTGATCGACAACTATGACAGTTTCGTCTACAACCTCGTGCAGTACCTGGCGCAACTCGGAGCCCAGTGCGTGGTGCGCCGCAACGACGCGGTGGAGGCCGGTGACGTTGCCGCTGCTGACGGGGTCCTGATTAGTCCCGGGCCGGGCACCCCGGAACGTGCCGGAGCGAGCATGGACGTCGTCCGGGACTGTGCCGAGCAGGGCCGCCCACTACTGGGCGTCTGCCTGGGGCACCAGGCGATCGGGGTGGTCTGGGGCGCCACGGTGGCTCGGGCCCCGGAGCTGCTGCACGGCAAGACGTCCGTGGTGCACCACGACGGCGTCGGCGTGCTCGCCCGGTTGCCGCAGCCGTTCGTCGCCACTCGGTATCACTCGCTGACCGTACTGCCCGAGACCGTCCCGGACGAGCTCGAAGTCACCGGCCACACCGAGTCGGGGATCGTGATGGCGCTGCGCCACCGGGAGCTTCCGGTATACGGAGTGCAGTTCCACCCCGAGTCGGTACTCACCGACGGCGGGCACCGGCTGCTGGCGAACTGGCTGCGTATCGCGGGTGCAGAGGTGGACGAGTCCCGGGTGATCGAGCTTGAGACCGGAATGCGCAAGCTCGCCTCCGCCGCCCTGGTGCGCTGAGGTTGGCAGCCAACCGGTCAGCGTGGCTCGGGGGATTCGGTGGGTTCGAAGATGCCGCTGCTGTCGGTGGTGGTCGTGGTGGTGGGGGGCGTGGAGTCCTGCCCGACGGTGATCGTGATGATTTGATCACGGGCGAACCCGGTGCCCGGCGGCACGTCCTGACCGATGATGACGCCGACCTGGTCGGAGTCATCGACCGAGGTGAACACTTGCCTCAGAGTGCTGCCCCACCCCAGCGCTCGCAGTGTGTCTACCGCCTGGTTCGGGGTCTGACCGCGCAGGTCGGGCATCTCGAGCTGGTTGCCGCGGGACACCGTGAGAGTCACCGTGCTGCCTACTTTGACCTCGGCCCCCCCACCGGGGTTCTGCCTCAGGACCTGGCCCCTGGCCGCCGTGGAGTCGACCTCCTGGAGCTGCGCGGTGAGCCGAGCCAAGCCGATGTTGCGCTGGGCCTGCTCGACGTTGGTGCCGACGACGTCGGGCACCCGCACAATCTCCGGTGGCACCCCGACGGTGATGACCACCGCCTTGCCCTTGGCCAGCTGCCTCCCGGGAGGTGGATCCTGGTCGCGCACCTTGCCGACATCCCTGTCGTCCTGGACAACCTCTTCGCGCTGTTCCGGCGACAGCACCAAGCCCCGCTGCTGCAGGGAGGCCTGGGCCAGCGCGCGGTCCAGGCCGCGCAGGTTGGGCACCTCCACCTCGGCCGGTCCGGCGCCGACGTCCAGCTGGATCGGTGTTCCCCTCGCTGCCTGTCCCTTGGGGTTCCAGTCCACCACGCGGTCGACGTTCTCCGGCGTTGACTCGACCGGGCGGCGCCCCCCTATCTGGAAACCGGCCTCGATGAGGCTCTGCTCGGCCCGCACCACCGGCTGACCTCCCACGTTGGGCACCGCGACCTGTTCAGGTCCGCCCACGAAGACGTCGGTGAACAGCAGCAGGAGCAACCCGACGACCGCGACGGCCACCACTGTGGTGAGAATCCCGACACCCCGCCCGGATCGCCGCGCGTCGACCGGCGGCGCACCGTTGGGCTCCTGGCGCAAGCGAGTGGTTCGAGCCGGCCGAACGGGACGCAGCGCCACGGTGGCGCCCGTGTCGAGCATGAGGTTACGGTCGGCGTCGGTCATGACCACCGGCGCCAGCTGCCGCTGTCCGGACAGCACGCGGATCAGGTCCGAGCGCATCTCGGCGGCGGACTGGTAGCGGTTGGCCGGGTTCTTACTCATCGCCTTGAGCACGACCGCGTCCAGTGCCGGCGACACGTGAGGGTTCTGGTGCGACGGCGGTGTGGGGTCTTCCCGGACGTGCTGGTATGCCACCGCGACCGGGGAGTCGCCGGTGAACGGGGGCTCACCGGTGACCAGCTCGTAGAGCACGCATCCGGCGGCGTAGACGTCCGACCGGGCGTCCGCCTGTTCCCCGCTGGCCTGCTCGGGGGACAGGTACTGAG
>JALZCN010000306.1 GCA_030863045.1 Actinomycetota bacterium
ACCTTCTGATCCGTAGTCAGATGCTCTATCCGTTGAGCTACGGGCGCTTGTTCAGTAGTCGGCTGACGTGGTGTCCAACCGGCGGCGGAGGCTCCGGGATTTGAACCCGGGAGGGGGCGTAACCCCCAACCGCATTAGCAGTGCGGCGCCATAGACCGGACTAGGCGAAGCCTCCCGGGGCCCATCGAGGCCACCAGGCGATCAGGGTACACAGCGCGCCCGTGATCCGGCAAAGCGGGTAGTCGACCACCAAGCACCGGGCATTCCGCTGGTCACAGGCGCAGACGAGGTGAACTGTCAGACCACCGCCATACCCTGTCTCCGTGGATGAGCCGCTGGTGGAGATGGTCGCATGCAGGCCGCGGGCGCTGCTGGCTCCCCTGGTCGCGGGCTACACCGGCTACCGGATCGAGGGTGCCGAACCCGGTGTGCACCGCGGCTTGCCGTCGCGGTATCTGACCTTCATCGTCACGCTCGACGGCACCGTCAACCTTGCGAGCATGCCCGACCCCACGCAGCCACCGGCATCGTTTACCGCGCTGATCGGCGGCCTGCACGCCGCTCCGGCCCTGATCAGGCACGACGGAAACCAGCACGGCGTCCAGCTGCATCTCACACCGATGGGAGCCCGTGTGCTGCTCGGCCTGCCTGCCGGTGAGCTGGCCAGCACCGTCGTCGACCTGAGCACGCTGCTGGGGCCGGTTGCCGGTGAGCTTCTCGCGCGGCTGCGGTCGGCAGGCACGTGGACCAACCAGTTCCACGAACTGGACAACGTGCTGACTCGGATCGCCACCCGATGGGGCGGGCTGGCGCCGGAACTGGGGTGGGCATGGCGGCGGCTGACCGCCAGCCACGGCCGAGTCGAGGTGGGCACGCTGGCCAGAGAGGTCGGTTGGAGCCGGCGGTACCTGGGCGAGCGGTTCCGGCGTGAATTCGGTCTGACCCCCAAGGTGGCCGGCCGGGTGATGCGATTCGAGGTCGCACTCCACATGCTGAGAGCACCCAATCGGCCAGATCTGGCCGAGATCGCGACCCGCGCCGGCTTCTACGACCAGGCTCACCTGCACCGCGAGTGGCGGGAGCTGGCTGGGTGCACCCCGTCGCAGTGGCTCGGCGAGGAGTTCCCATCCGTCCACGACAGCGGATTGGGAGGCGGTGCATCCTCGGTGGCATGACCGACAACACTCCTGCGCCCACCGTCTGGCCGTGCCTGTCCTACTCCGACGAGCGGGCTGCGATCCGCTTCCTCGTTGAAGCCTTCGGCTTCGTCGAGACGCTCGTTGTCCCCGGCGAGCAGGAAGGCGAGATCGTGCACGTCGAACTTCGCTGGCCTGAAGGCGGCGGGATCATGTTCGGGTCCGGCGAGGGCGGATTCGGCATCAAGCCCGGCAACGCCTCGCTGTACGTGGTCACCGACGCGCCGGATGCGCTGTTCCAGCGGGCCACCGCGGCCGGTGCCGAGGTCGTCCGCGGACTTAAGGACGAGGAGTACGGCTCGCGTGGATTCACCGTCCGTGACCCGGAGGGCAACCACTGGAGTTTCGGCACCTACCGTGGAGCCTGAAGCCGGCGAGGTCAGCGCCCGGAGCTGCAGGGACGGCACCCCACCGCTGGCCCTCCGGATCAGCGACGACGGTTTGGCGCACCCCCCACGAGCGGTCGACAGGCCCGCATGCCAGCCGAAATCGCCTCAATGATGTAGGAACCATCGGCGGACTACATCATCTGATGTACCAGGCTGCATGAGCTGCGGTACCTGCAAGATGCTCCGTGGAACGGATGACCGACCTCTGGACGTCCCGGCATATTTGGCCAAGCACGAAGGGATCACGTCTCGGCGCCACCGCGTCGGCGCGTCGAGAGGGGCCCATCTGCGCAGGGCCTGGTCGTCTTCGCGTTGTATTGCGCGTTTACGTCGGGGGCGTTGCTGTTGTCCATGCGCGTAGCGCATGGGGCTTCACCGAAAACTCGTAAACCGCCGAAGATTGACACGGTGGCTGATCAATCAGCAAAAGGGGCACCTGTGGCTACGCTTTCAGTTTGCGACTCGCCAACGTCATCGGTTCCGGATGGGCACCACGCAGTCGCAGATGTCGACTCACTGGCCACTCGATTCGCGGAAGCGGTCGAGACCCAGTTCGCCAAGAACGTCACCGCGCTCGAACTTCATGAGAATTCAGCCACGAGCGCGATCACGGACGACCTCGAGGCCCTTGTTCGCGCTGCCGTCGATGGAAAGCCAAATGCCATTGACGGTGTGCTTCGAAGGATCCGTCCTGACGTGGTGCGGTACTGCCGCACCCGGCTCGGCGTTCAGGACAAGACCTCCGTCTCGGCGGATGACGTAGCCCAAGAGGTGTGTCTCGCGGTGCTCACTGCGCTGCCAAGTTATCGTGATCAAGGCCGCCCCTTCCTTGCCTTCGTGTACGGCATCGCCGCACACAAGGTCGCCGACGCCCGCCGGTCAGCGGCGCGCAATCGTGTCGAGCCGGTTTCTGAACTACCCGAGAATTCGGGATTCGCTGACAGCCCGGAGGCGCACGTGCTGCAGGGCGAGTCCGCGGAGCGGATGGCTCGATTGCTGGACACGCTGCCGGACAAGCAGCGGGACATTCTCGTGCTACGCGTCGTGGTGGGGCTGTCTGCCGAGACGACTGCTGCGGCCGTTGGCTCGACTCCCGGCGCGGTCCGAGTGGCGCAGCACCGGGCATTGAATCGGCTGCGTAAGGTACTGAAGTCACCAGCCCGTTCTCATCACGGCAGCAGAGCGCGACTCCACGCGACAGCGGTGACCAGCAAGGTCACAGATAATCTTGGGTGCTTTACCGAGTGGATGTCCGAAGGATTTCGGCACGAGCAGATAACTCCAGCGCCTGCTCGCGAAGTGGCGCTGTAGCGAATTGATGACACCACCACTTCGACCTCCCATAGGACAGCTCGACGCCGATGTGTTGCCCCAATCTCTTGAGTTACCGCCTCTTGAGTTACCGCAGCTCCTTGACCGACCTGGTGTACGCGGCCACGGTGACCTGGCCTCAGGGAAGTCGCGCAACCAGCGACCCAACGGTCGTGCGGCGCTACTGGACCCCATCCGAGCAGCCAGACGCTCTTCCGCATACTCCAGGTCACGCAGCCGTGCTACATCGGATGTAGTAGTCGAAGAGGGTCTCTACACCTGTGGTATGACTGTCGCCAACGCACTAGGGAAACGAGCCGTCAGCTCCTATGATAGGTTGCCTTCGGCCGCGGCAGGGGGGACAATAAGGACTAATAGGCTAGTTTGCCTGATGTGCGCTGCCACCGAGGAGAGCACACGATGATCAGCCCTGAGATGTTCCGCGCTAGTGGGGCACCGAGGAGCGTCCATGCGCAGTCATGGCCAAAGCGCATCGTGGCAATGCTTGCGACGCTTCTTCTGGCGACTGGTCTCGGCTTTGCCGGTGCATCCACTGCGACAGCCGCACCGGTGATAGCGAATAGCCAAGTGCCCGAGCCACCACCTGAGCCACCACCTTGCCGGGGGCACAAGCCTGGCATCTGCCCCAATTCGTTGACTGCGCAGTCAAACCAACAGGAGTCAGTGCCACAATCTAATTATCAGTCGACGACTGAATCGGATGAACAGCCGGCAACAAATCAATCTCCATCAGACTAATTGTGGAGGGGGAACTAGCCTCGGGGAGGTTGGCTGTAACGCCGACTACGTGCCGCAGTAAGGAAACCCGATGAAAGTTCCGGCGTGGATGCCAACGGGTGTCCACATTCCACCGTCGGCAAAACGGGATGCGCTGCTGCTTCCTGCGGTTTTCCTGTGCAACACCTTCGTGTTCTCTTCGTGGCTTCAGTTGACTCAGGTGGCGGCGAAGCCGTGGTTGGTACTCGTGTGGCTTTACGGACTGGTCATGCTCGTACCGCTGGCCTGGCGCGACCGGGCTCCGGTGGCCGTCTTCGTAGTGCAATGGGTGCTCACCGCGGCCGCCTGGCCGATCATGCCCCGTTACGCCCCTGTCGTGGGCATCCCGGTCGCCCTGTATGCGGTAGCTACCCATCGCGATAGAAAGACCTCCCTGCTGGCGTTACTGGCGTCTTTGGTTCCCGTCGGGCTCGGTGCCTCCGTCGCATTTAGAGTCAACTCCACTCTTGCTGACCAACTCCTACAATTCATCCCCAATCTGATACTCCTTGTCATCATCACTGTCGGGGCATGGGGCGCAGGCCGCGTGACTCGGGCCAGCCAGCAGCACGTCCGGCAGTTGGAAGAGCAGCGGGAGACGGTCCGGGAAGCGGTGACCGCCGAGCGCGGCAGAATCGCCCGAGAACTACACGACATCGTCTCCCACGCGGTGACCGCGATCGTCTTGCAGGCCGCCGGAGCAGCCCGGGTCGCCGATAAAAACTTCGCCCAGGTCACCCAATCGCTGGCGAACATCGAGACCACGGGTAAACAGGCGATGGCTGAATTGCGACGCCTACTGGGAGTGCTGGAGGCCACTGACCCTGGTAGTTACGCTGCGGGCATAGGTGAACTCGGGCCACAACCGGGACTGGCGGATCTGACCATGTTGCTCACCTCGCTACGAGACGCCGGCATGCCGGTCACCGTTCATGTCGAGGGCACCCCCCGCAGGCTGGACCCGAGTATCGACCTGGCCGCGTACCGGATCGTGCAGGAAGGCCTGACCAACGTCCTCAAACACGCCGGCGTGAATTCCAACCCGCACCTGAGGCTGGTCTGGGAACCCTGCAGCCTGCTCATCCAGATCGACAACGACATCGACCTCGCGCAAGCGCGCCGCGGGCAGGCACTATCCGTCGGTCGCGGCCTGGTGGGCCTGCGCGCGCGGGCGCACGCGGCAGGCGGCCGCCTGCACGCAGGACCCCATCCCAACGGTGGCTACCGGCTGACCGCGACGCTGCCCCTCGCGGGCACTGCGCAGAGCTCCCCGACCACCACCAATAGGTTCAGCGAGGGCCGGGGGGATCAAGGGAAGGTGTCAGCGTGATCCGAGTCGTGGTAGTCGATGACCAACCGCTGGTTCGAGCCGGCATCGTCATGCTGGTCAACGCGGAGGAGGACATCTCCGTCGTCGCTGAAGCCGCCGATGGCCAGGAGGCGCTCAACCAGGTACGCGCCCAACGCCCGGATGTGGTCCTCATGGATGTCCGTATGCCGGGCACCGACGGCGTCGCCGCCACCCGCGCCATGGTCGAAGAAGGGCTGACCGCGCAGAGCGGCCAGCCGGTCGGGATCATCATCCTCACGACCTACCACATCGACGAGGCGGTCTACGCCGCCTTGCGGGCCGGCGCGTCGGGCTTCCTGCTCAAGGACGCCGCCCCTGCCGAGATCGTCAACGCGATCCGTTCGGTAGTCGCCGGCGAGGCCTGGCTGGATCCCGCCGTGGCTCGCCGGCTCATCGACGAGTTCGCCGCCAGGCCTGAACCACACACCCCCACCCCCGCGGAGATGGCCCAACTCACCCCACGCGAGCGGGAAGTGCTCTCCCTGATGGCCCGAGGCCTGTCCAACGCCGATGTCGCCCACGAGCTGTTCATCAGCGAAGCCACCGTCAAGACGCATCTAGCCCGGGTGATGATGAAACTCGGCGTCCGCGAAAAAGCACAAGCAGTCGCCGCCGCCTACCAAACCGGCCTCGTCCAACCCCCAAGCAGGTGACACCCGAGCTGCGTTCCGGGGACAATCGCGGTAATCGAGCCTTGATCACTGCAATCTGTCCCCAGAACGCAGGGCGAGGAACGGGTGTAGGGAGTCCGGGTTGCGCAGGGCACCCGGACTGACCGCGCGGGCCGGGTCGACGCCGGCGAGGATCTTCTTGACGGGCACCTCGCACTTCTTGCCGTTGAGAGTGCGGGGCACCTCTCCGATCACGATGAACCGATCGGGTACGTGCCGTGGTGACAGGTTCTCCCGCAGGGCGGCGCGCAGCTGCGGCTCGACGTCAGTCAGCGACATTCCGGCGGCAAGGACCACGAAGCACAACAGTTCGCCCTGACCGGCGCCGGCGCCGGAGGTGTCGATGATCAGCGAGTCGAGCACCCCGTCCACCCCTTCGATCACCGCGTAGAACTCGGCCGTGCCCATCCGCACGCCGCCCCGGTTGAGGGTGGCGTCCGACCGCCCGTAGATCACGCACGAGCCACGCGAAGTGATCTTGATCCAGTCACCGTGGCGCCACCGGCCCGGGTAGACGTCGAAATACGCCTCGTGCAGCCGCACCCCGTCCGGGTCGTTCCAGAAGCACACCGGCATCGACGGCATCGGCTTGTCGATGACCAGCTCGCCTACCTGGTCGAGCAGTTCTTCCCCGGTCTCGTCCAGCGCCACCACCGCCGCCCCTAGAGCCCGGCAGGAGATTTCGCCTTCCCAGACGGGCACGTCCGGCGCGGCACAGACGAAGGCCGTGCACAGATCGGTACCCCCGGACACCGAGCAGATCTGCACGTCGCCACCGAACTCCGAGGCGATCCAGCGGAACCCTTCCGGCGGCAGCGGCGCTCCGGTGGAACCGATCGCCCGTAGCGCGGTGAGATCGGCCTGCGCGCCCGGTCGCAGCCCGGCCTTGCGGCAAGAAAGGATGAACGGCGCCGACGTGCCGAAATAGCTCACCCGCTCTTCGGCGGCCAACCGCCATAACGCGCCCAAGTCAGGATGCCCAGGGCTGCCGTCGTAGAGCACAACCGTTGCGCCCACCAGCAGGCCGCTGATCAGCAGATTCCACATCATCCAGCCGGTGGTGGTGAACCAGAAGAACCGGTCTCCCGGTCCGAGATCCGACTGCAGCAGCAGCGACTTGAGGTGCTCCACGACGATCGCGCCGTGGCCCTGCACGATGCCCTTGGGCAGGCCGGTGGTGCCCGAGGAATAGAGCACCCACAGGGGGTGGTCGAATTCCACCGCCTCGAACGCCAACTCAGCACCGGAGTGTGCGGCCAGCAGATCGTCCCACTCCACCGGCGTCAGCGTGGCCCGCAGCGAGGGCAACTGCCGGCGCAACGCCTCCACCGTGGACTGGATATCGAAGGACTTGCCGCCGTAGAGATACCCGTCCACCGTGATCAGCACAGTGGGCGCGAGCTGGGTGAACCGGTCGGCGATCGCCCGGGCCCCGAAGTCCGGGGAGCAGGATGACCAGATCGCGCCCAGGCTGGCCGTGGCGAGGAAGGCCACCAGGGTGTCCGGCGAGTTCGGGGCCAGCGCGACCACCCGGTCTCCCCGACAGACGCCCAGCGCCGCCAGCGCCGAGCGCGCTGTAGCCACCCGCTGCCGCAACAGCCCGAAGCTCAGCTGATGCCGGACGCCATCCTCCCGGAGGGAGATCACCGCCAGGTCGTCGTCGCCCTTGCCGGGCCCGGGCGCCAGGGCGTGCTCGGCGTAATTCAGGGTCGCCCCCGGAAACCACCGCGCCCCGGGCATCGCATCCCCGGTGAGCACCCGCTGTGGCGCAGCGCGGAAGCGGACGCCGGCGAACTCGGCGAAAGCCCCCCAGAAGCCCTCCAGATCAGCCACCGACCAACGCCACAGCGCCTCGTAGTCCGCCGCTACAACGCCGCGATCGGACGCCAGCCAGCGGCGAAAGGACTGCATCTGGGAGCGGGCGACGGTATCCGGGTTGGGCTGCCAGACGATCCGGGGCTCGCTCATGTCCCCTCCTACGCAACGGTCAGCGCAAGTGACAGTCGAACCAGTTGAGCGTCCTGGCCCAAGCCTCCGGTGCGACTGACTGGTCGGTGTCGAAGCGGCAGTGCACGAGATCGGTGGCGACCCGCGCGGAGTGCGCAGCGTCCCGCAGCTTGTGCACCTCCTCCTCGGGGACCTCGCCATCCCGGTCGTAGATGCCCAGCCACGGGCACCGCAGCCTGGGCGCCACGTCGACCAGTGCGGGCAGCATCTCGACCACCGGCTCCAGTATGCCGATGCCGCCGACGGTCACCGCAGCGCCAAGATCACGTTGAGTGGCGACGATGAGCGCCACCGCGCCACCCAGCCCAAAGCCCATCACACCGATCCGGTCGGCGGCCACTGCGCGCTGCGCCAGCCACCGGAAGGCGGCGTCGGTGTCGGCGTGGACGGAATCCGCAGTCAGCCGCTGGACCTGGTGGCAGGTGGTGTCGCCTTGCGCGGGATGCTGATCGATCCGGTCTGAGTGACGG
>JALZCN010000321.1 GCA_030863045.1 Actinomycetota bacterium
CGTGGTGGGCTTGCTCCTGGCTGGCGCAGTGGATCACCGCGTCATCGCAATACCGCTCGAACGTGACCGCCGGGAGCTCCCGGGCCAGCCAGGTGTCGAACGCATAGTGCATGAACAGATTCGCCAACACTGGCGAGATGACTCCTCCAACGCAATGGAGAACTTGGGGAGGGCTTCTCGTCGCTGTCGTCTTCGGTGTTGTTTTGGTCGGGGTGGTTGTGTCGGCTTTGGTGGGGATGGAGTGGCGGATGAGGATCCGTTCGGGGCCAATGAGGACGTCTTTGACGAGCAGGCGCAGCACGCGTTGCTGCTCAGGGATGGTGGCGGTGCCTGCGTTGGTGCGGAGTCGGGCGAGGAAGTCTTCGAGGCCGGTGGCGAGTTGGAGGTAGGCCTCGCGGTCGACGAGCTGCGCATCGAGCTCACTGAGCTGGCTGCGCAGGCTGGTCTCGCGGGAGCGCAACTCGGGCATCCGGTCGCGTAGCTCGTCGAGGGAGATCAGCTCTTCCTGATATGCCTTGATCAGGCGTGTGATGGAGGCGCTGGCCTTGGTCAGTGCCTGTTTGAGGCGTTGTTGCTGGGTGGTGGTGGGGTCGGCGGTGCGCAGCTGGTCGAGGCGCCGGTCGATCTCGGCGCGGATCAGTGTTGGGTCGGCGAGCAGGCCGGTGATGTGGTCCCAGACGACGTTATCGAGGTAGTCGGTGCGGACCGGTTTGTTGTCGCAGACGCGCCCGTGTTGGTAGCGGTAGTTGTCCGAGCCCAGGCATCGATAGTAGTAGATCTTGTTGCCCGCGGTGGTAGTCGTATGTCCGCGGTAGTAGGCGTATCCGCAGCTGGCGCACGCGGCCAGGCCTTGAAGCAGGGAGGGGATCTTGGAGTTGCGGGCGGCGTAGCGCTTGTTGTCTTCCAGACGCCGCTGTGTGCGCTGCCAGGTGTCCTCGCTGACCAGTGCCGGGACGGGGATTTCCAGCCAGTCCGCGCGGGGCCGGTCGGTGACCGAGTAGGACTTGGGCGTGGTGCGCCCGGCCAGCCGGGCGATGCGGTTGAGTCCGGGTTGGTCGGTGATGCGCATGGTCTTGCCGAAGCAGGCCCGCCCGGCGTAGGCGGGGTTGCGCAGCATTGCCCAGATCACCGATCGGTCCCAGCGGGACTTGCCGGTGCGGGTGAGCACGCCGGTAGCGGTGAGCCAGCGAGCGAGGTCGGCGATCGTGGCGCCGTCTTCCACATAGCGGCGGAACAGCTCGGTCACCATCGCCGCCTCGTGCGCCACCACCTCGTAGTAGGCGTCGGCATGGTCGTTTTTGCGCACGTAGCGGTACCCAAACGGCGCCCCGGACAGCACGTTGACTGTCCCCTGGCGGGCCCGGTGGGCCTTGCCGCGGCGAGTCCGCTCGATGATCTGCGCGCGCTCGTACTCAGCGATCATGCCCTGGAACTGCACCAGCAGCGCATCCTCCGGGCTTTCTGAGCTGGGCCCCTTGACGAACAGCACACTGGTACCGGCTTTGGCGAACTCCTCGATCAGCAACGCCTGGTAGGCATATTTACGGGCCAGCCGGTCTGGCGAGTAGACAACCACCACGTCCACCGGCACCTGGGCCACCAGGTCCCGCAGCTTGTCCAGGGCCGGTCGCACCAGGGTGGCGCCGGAGTGGCCGTCATCGCAAAACACCCACTGCGCAGGGACATCAAGCCCCAGCTGTTCGGCGTGGGCGCGCAGTGCCGCCAGCTGGGAGCCGATCGTCTCCTGTTCCTTTTGTCGAGCCGATGACACCCGGGCATAGATCGCCGCATTGCTCACCTTGGGGACTCACTTCCTCGACGACGGCGCCCAGGCGCAGCCGCCGCTCGGGGACCAGAATGCGATAGGCGACCGACAACTCCGCCGCTGCGTGTCGGTCGAAAACGAACTCGCTCGCGACCGTGCGCCCACTCACCTGCGTGGACGCCCCCTACGGTCTCGTGGCAGAAACTCCTCCAGCGCCTGGGCGACCACCGAGGAGATGGTCCGCCCGGACCCGGCGGCGTGTGCGCGCACTCGCGCCACCAGCGCCGCGGGCAGCTTGACGGTGAACACCGTCGTCGGTTGCGGCGCCTCCACCGGCCCCCCGAGGGAAGCACGCTGGACATACCGGCGGGCTTGACGCTCCGAAAGCCCGAACTGGCCAGCCAGCTCACGGGCCGCATCAGCCACCGAGGTGCCGGTTGCCACCAGCGCGGCAGCCGTATTGACCCGCGCGGCGTACTCCTCGCCACCAGCGCGACGACCCCCAACCATGACATAAGAATACTACTCATTATGTCGTCTACTGCCCGTGACACGCGGCAGACGCTCCAACCGGCGGTAACTCAGCGACACCTCAAAGCAGAAGTTGCCCATTGTGTTGGAGGAGTCAAAATCCCCCCTTGCGGCACCCCGGTGTTGCTGTCGCGCAGCGCTCCGTCTTGGTCGAGGATGCCGGCCTTGAGGAACGCCTTGACCAGGGCCAGGACGCGCTTGTCGGCGATTCGAGCACGTAACCGGTCCATTAAAGCCGGATGCGCGATCTCGTCGAAACAGGCCGCGATGTCACCCTCGACGAGCCATTCATACGAGCGGGTCGCCAAATACCGGGCCTGGGCAATCGCATCGTGTGCCCGCCGCCGGGGACGGAAGCCGTAGCTGCACGGCAAGAAGTCCGCCTCCAGGATCGGTTCCAACACCAGTGTTACAGACGCCTGGACCACCCGGTCGGTGATGGTCGCAATCCCCAGCCGGCGCTGTTTGCCGCCCGCTTTCGGGATCATCTGCTCCCGCACCGGCACCGGTGTGAAACTGCGATCCTTCAACGTGGTTGGCAGCCGGTCGCAGAACTCCTCGACCCCCACCACGGCCTGCACATAGTAGGCGCTGTGCCCATCCACGCCGGCCGTTTTGGCGCCCTTGTTATGCCGCATCCGATCCCAGGCCATCAACAAAAACGCAGGATCGGTGACAAGGTTGAACACATCGTCAAACCGGCGATGAGGATCATCACGGGCCCAACGGTGCAGCTTCGTCTGGATCTCCAGTACCCGGCGGCGCGCCGCATAGGTGGCGGCCTCCCGCTCGTCGGTATTCACCAACGCCCTGCTGGCATTCCAGCATCTGGGCTACAGACTTGCTGGCTCCCTTCGCCATGTGCCACGGCTTTCCCGGGCTCGGACTACTACGAAGCCTCCGCCCCACCCCACGGTCTGCGGTCGGCGACGGACCCGCCCACCACCAGACTGGCTGTCTGGCGGCCAGGGCAACCGCGGATGGTTCCCACGTTCACCGGATCATCGATTGGCCAGATCGGCGTTCAGCTATACCCCGACAGCCTCGCCACACCTACGCCGTAGACCTTCAGCGTGGCCTCCCCACCGTCTGCTGCTCACGGCTTCGGAGTTGACCACCAACCCACAAGCGGCGGTCACGCACTGCACCCCGGCCCCTATCCACCAGATTTGAGCCGGCACTCGTTACGAGGCTTCAACCACTGATTCACTCGCGTTACACACCCTGGCCTTGCTAGCCGGACCCACACCATCTGGCAGTATCGGCACGTCCCGGCATTGTCGGGGCTGCTTCCCACCCTCCCCGGCGTCCCCCGGATCAGGCTGCCCCCAGCTTCAATCAGGCCGCTACGACGGCCCAACGGAGAGGACTCTCACCC
>JALZCN010000325.1 GCA_030863045.1 Actinomycetota bacterium
CGCAGCCCCGGTAGCGGCTGCCCCGAACCGAACACCTGCCGGGCACGCAGCACCGCCAGCACGTCGTTGACAAGCTCGTCACCCTCGGGCACGCGACCCAGCACATGCAGCCCATCGCGGATCTGCACGTCCTTGATCTCGCACAGGTAGCCGTCGAGGTGCAGCACGAAGTCATCGAAGTCCGCCGCTCCCGGCGGTGCGTCCGCACCAAGGTCGTGGTGCAGCGCAGCGCTCTGGATCAGCGTCCAAATCTGCCCTCGCAGCGTGGGCAACTTGTCCGGGTCCAGCGCCGCCACGGTGGCGTACTCGTCGAGCAGCTGTTCGAGGCGGGCGAGGTCGCCGTAGGTGTCGGCCCGTGCCATGGGCGGGATCAGGTGATCGACGATGGTGGCGTGCGCCCTACGTTTGGCTTGAGTTCCCTCGCCTGGGTCGTTGACGATGAACGGGTATACCAGTGGCAGGTTCCCGAGCACCGCGTCCGGGGCGTCCTGCGCAGCGAGTCCCAGCCCCTTGCCGGGCAACCACTCCAGGTTGCCGTGCTTGCCCAGGTGCACCACCGCGTGCGCCCCGAAGTCCTGCGCCAGCCAGCGGTAGGCGGCCAGGTACTGGTGTGACGGGGGTAGCTCGGGGTCGTGGTAGATCGCCACCGGGTTCTCGCCGAAGCCGCGCGGTGGCTGGATGAGCAGCACCACGTTGCCGAGCCGCAGCGAGCCGACGTAAATCCCGTCATCGGACACGTACAGGTGCCCGGGAGGCTCACCCCAGACTGCCTTCACCGATTCACGCAACGGCGCAGGCAGGTCAGCGAACCACTGGGCGTAGCGCTGACTGGGCACCTGGATGGCCGCGCCTGCCATCTGTTCCTCGGTGAGCCACTCGACGTCGTGCCCACCGGCGGCGATGAGCCGGTGTATCAGGGTGTCGCCGTCGAGCTGGTCTACATCCAACCCGCCGAGGTCGTAACCGGCCTCGGCGAGCGCGCGCAGCAACACCACGGCCGACGCCGGAGTGTCCAGCCCGACCGCGTTGCCGATCCTGGAGTGCTTGGTCGGGTAGGCCGACAGCACGATCGCCAGCCGCTTGTCCGGGGCGGGCAGCTTACGCAGCCAGGCCAGGGCCATGGCGGTACCGGCCACCCGGGCCGCCCGCTCCGGGTCGGCCACATAGACGGGGATCCCATCCGGCCCGGGTTCCTTGAACGAGAACGGTACCGACACCAACCGCCCGTCGAACTCCGGGATGGCGACCTGCATGGCGGCGTCCATCGGGGACAGCGCGGCATCGCTGACCTGCCAGCTCACCCGGGACGAGGTCAGGCACAGACCTTGCAGGACTGGGACGTCCAGCGCGGCCAGCGCACCCGCGTCCCAGGACTCCTCATCGGCCCCGGCACTACCACCGGCCGCGAGCACCGTGGTCACCACCGCATCGCAGCGGCCCAGCAGCCCGCGCAACCCCTGTGCCTGCGCGCTGCCCAACCCGCGCAGCGAGCCGCAGAACACCGGTAGCGCATTCGCCCCGGCGGTGCGAAGGGCATCGGCTAGCACGTCGACGAAACCGGTGTTGCCGGCCAGCGCATGCGCTCGGTAGAACACGATGCCGACTGTCGGACGGGCTGGGTCCGGTTCGCCTCCGCCGTGCACGCCGTATTCCGGTGTGGGAACCGGCGGCACGAAACCTTCCCCGGTGAGCAGCAGCGTGTCAGACAGGAATCGGGCCAGCTCGCGCAGGTTCACCGGCCCGCCGGCGACCAGGTAGCGCAGGGCCTCCGCCGCCACCCCCGCCGGGACCGTGGACGTCGCCATCAGCTCCGCGTCCGGGCTGGCCTCACCGCCCAGACACACCGTGGGCAGCCGAGCGCGCAGCAGCGCCTCGAGCCCGGTTTCCCAGGCTCGCCGCCCGCCTAGCAACCGGAGCACCACGACGCTCACCCCGTCGAGCAGCGCGGGCAGTTCGGCGGGCTCGGTACGGGCCGGGTTGGCGAGCCGGTAATCGGCGCCACAGGCCCGGGCGGCGAGCAGGTCGGTGTCGGCGGTGGACAGCAGCAAGATCCGCACGACGCTCCAACCTACCGGCCGTCGTCCAGCTCGCAGCTTGGCCGCGGGTACCGATCGCATCTGGGTCAGTCAGTAACCGGTCATGCTCTTGCGCGGCACACCCACAGCCGTTGTAGCGAGGTGGTCAGCGCTGCGGGCGCCAGGGTCCGGTGATCGCGTACATCAAGCCCGGCGACTGGATGCTCGCGAACAGGACTCTCCTGTCGTGCGAGTAGACCGGGCCGGCGAACTCACTGTCGTTGATGTCGTTGCGGGCCAGCGCGAACGTCTCGCCACCGTCGGTGGCGCCGACGAGGTGCTGGATCCCGTCGCCATCCTCGGCCAGGATCAACCCACCCCAGGGCGAGACCGTGATGTTGTCCGGGCCGTCGAAAGCGCCGCCGACATCCGGGGTCGGGTTAACCCCGAACCGCACCTTGAGCGTCAGCGTCGACCGCCTCGGGTCGTAGAACCACACTTGCCCATCGTGCGGCGCACCCGGGCTCTCCTGGCGCGCGAAACTGGTGACGACATATGCACCGTTGTCGCCCCACCAGGCGCCTTCGAGTTTGCGGCCGCGCGTCACCATGCCGTCCGTGAACTGCTTGCGGGTGGAAGTCGTGGCCGCGTCGCGGTCGGGCACCGGCGTCCATGTGATGCCGTAGGTGGTGCCGATTTCGGTGGCCCGTGACAAGTCGTCGACGAACGTCCCGGACGCGTCGACGCAGCGCGCCGCACCGAACGCGCCTTCGATCGGGCCGAGCTCGCGCAGCCCACCCTTGCGGGGCTTGAACCTCCTTGGCGCCTCCCATCGGTAGAGCAGGCCGTTCGGGTTGGACGCGTCCTCAGTCAGGTAGATGTCCCCGGTGTTCGGGTCGACGGCCGCCGCCTCGTGCGCGAACCGACCCAGCGCCTTGATCGGCTGCGGGTCCTGGTTGGCATCCTGGTCGAACGGGTCGACCTCGAACACGTAACCGTGGTCCTTGGTCCGGCCGCCGGAGCCGGCCTTGCCTTCAGTCTCCTCACAGGTCAGCCAGGTGTCCCACGGTGTGATGCCGCCCGCGCAGTTCGTCGCCGTGCCCGCGATGCCGACGTACTCGCGGATGCGGTTGCCGTCCCGGTCGGTTTCGACGATGGTGCAGCCACCGGCTGAGCCCGGGTCGTAGACGAGCCCGTCTATGTGTGGTACCGGCACATCGGAACCCGGATCCGCGAACGGGCGGCCGATCTCGTGGTTGTACACCAGCACGGTGCCGCCGCCGCTGCCCCGGAACGCGCCGGTGCCATCGTGCCTGGAGGGGGTGGGGTGTCCCGACTCCAACAGCGTTTGTCCGGCCTCGGTCACGACCGTGTACCGAAAGCCCTTGGGTAAGGCCAGGCGCCCGGCCGGGTCCGGCAGCAGGTCGCCGTAGCCGATCGCTCGCGCGGCAGCTAACCCATTTGGAGCGGTGAGTAGCACGTCAGTTGCTCCGACGAGCACAACTCCAGCACCCGTCGCGGCGACGCGCTGAAGAAAGTCCCGTCGAGACAGTCCTGCATTCATGGTGGTGGCCTCCCGTACGTGTAGCCCGGTCGTTGTCGCAGTTGGGTGGTTCGGGTACACGTTGGGTCGTCTAGGCGGCGGGAGCGTGAACATCGGGAGGCAAGTGGGTTCCCGGGGACGGCCGGTGATGCCCTATCCATTCCCGTGGGGGCAGCGCGCCCGCCCCGGTTGACAGCCCTGCATGCGCATCAGAGGGATCTGCAGATCATGCAGGCAGATCGACCGACGTCACCAGCCGGCACTACTGATCGATGGCGCCTGGAGGGATGAACGGGACGGCGGGTGGAGCGCCGTGCTCGATCAGATCGGCCAGAGCGCCGGTATCCAGGTAGGCCGAGACCAGGTCACCGAGCAGATCCAGCTGCGCTGTCCGCAATGCCGCGAAGCTGGTGCCCGGCGCCGTCCGGAAGCCCGGCCGGCCGGCGAGGCACGCCACTCGATGCAGGAGGGCGCGGCGGAAGGCGTCGTTCTCCAACAATCCATGCCAGTGGGTTCCCAGCACGTGACCGCCATCGGAGCCCTCGTCGGGGCCCGACACCAGCGCGGGATCGCCGCGCTGCAGGACCCGGCCGTGGTGGATCTCATAGCCGGTGACCGGTTCACCCAGTGCGGTGCCAACCCCACGACGCAGGTGCTTGCGCTGATCGAAGACCACCTCGAGGTCCAGCAGCCCCAGACCGGCGACTTCCCCAACGCCGGACTCGACATGGTCGATGATGCGGCGCGCCAACATCTGGTAGCCGCCGCAGATGCCCAGCACGGGACGTCCGGCGCCGGCGTGAGCCACCACTGCGGCGGCGAGGCCCGTCCGGCGCAGCCACTCCAGGTCGGCCACAGTGGATTTCGAGCCGGGCAGCAACACCAGGTCGGCGTCGGCCAACCGAGAGGGCTCGGTGACGTAGCGGACCGCCACCCCAGGCTCGCAGGCCAGCGCGTCGACGTCGGTGCCGTTAGAGATCCGCGGCAACCGCACCGCGGCCACCCGCAGCCATTGGGTGCCGTGCGGCGGGGCAGGTCGACCCACCGCGCCGCCGGCCACGTGGGCCAGCGAATCCTCCGCGTCCAGCCACAGTTCGTCGCAGAAGGGCAGCACACCGTAGCTGCGGCGCCCGGTCAGCGCGTGCAACTGCGCCAGACCCGGCGCCAGCAGGTCCGGATCGCCACGGAACTTGTTGATCACGAATCCGGCCACCAGCGCCTGGTCGGCAGGCGACAGCAACGCCAGCGTGCCGAACAGATGCGCGAGCACACCTCCGCGATCGATATCACCGACGACGATCACCGGCAGTCCGGCCGCCCGAGCCAGCCCCATGTTGGCGATGTCGGTGGAACGCAGATTGATCTCGGTCGGAGAGCCGGCGCCCTCGCAGATCACCACCTCGTGCTCAGCTCGGAGCGTGGCCAGCGCGCTCACCACCACGTCGAGGAGTTCCGCTTTACGGTCCCGGTACGACGCGGCAGACACCGTGCCGTCGGCCTGCCCGAGCACCACCACCTGGGCGCACCGGTCGCTGCCCGGTTTGAGCAACACCGGGTTGAGCCGGACCCCGGGCTCGATGCCACACGCCGCGGCCTGCACGGCTTGTGCCCGGCCGATCTCCCCGCCGTCCGGGGTCACCACCGAGTTGTTGGACATGTTCTGGGCCTTGAACGGCGCCACCGACACGCCGCGGCGGGCCAGCCACCGGCAGATTCCGGCGACCAGCACGCTCTTGCCCGCGTCAGAGGTGGTACCGGCGACGAGCAGGGCTCCGCGCATGATTACGGCTGGGGCATGATTACGGCAGGGTCAGGATCTCCGCCCCGTCCGCGGTGACGACCAAGGTGTGCTCGAACTGCGCGGTGTGCTGCTTGTCCTTGGTGGTCACGGTCCACCCGTCTGGCCACAGGTCGTAGTCGATCGAGCCCAGGGCGATCATCGGCTCGATGGTGAAGGTCATTCCCGGTTCCAGGACGGTGTCCACGGTGGGCTCGTCGTAGTGCAGCACGACCAGGCCGCTGTGGAAGCAGCGGCCGATACCGTGCCCGGTGAAGTCGCGGACCACCCCATACCCGAAACGCTTGGCGTAGGCCTCGATCACCCGGCCGACCACGTTGAGCTGCCGGCCCGGCCGCACCGCGCGGATCCCGCGCATCATCGCCTCGTGGGTGCGCTCGACGAGCAGCCGATCTTCCTCGGCCACGTCACCGGCGAGGAAGGTCGCGTTGGTGTCCCCGTGCACGCCGCCGATGAAGGCAGTGACGTCGATATTGACGATGTCCCCGTTCTGGATCACAGTCGAATCCGGGATGCCGTGGCAGATCACCTCGTTCAGCGAGGTGCAGCACGATTTGGGAAAACCCTTGTAACCCAGCGTCGAGGGATAGGCGCCGTGGTCGAGCAGGAACTCGTGCACCACCCGGTCAACGTCATCGGTAGTGACGCCGGGCGCGACGGCCCGCCCGCCCTCGGCCAGTGCCTGAGCCGCGATCCGTCCCGCCACCCGCATCGCCTCGATCACCTCGGGTGGCTGAACCCACGGGTCGGTGCTGGGCGTCGGCGCGGGTTTCCCGACGTACTCCGGCCGCGGAATCCGCAACGGTACGGAGCGCATCGGTGTCTGCCGGCCAGGGCGTAGCGGAGTTCTCACGGGCATTCCCCCACTCTATGCCAGTCCCGCTGGTACGCCGGTCACCTGCACCGATCACGTCGGGCCCAGCGCGGACAGGAAGCGCTGTGAGACGTCAAGGGCCGGTTGAGATGAGCCGGCGCCGACGACGAGAGTTGCGAAGGCGAGGTCACCGCGGAACCCGACGAACCAGCCGTGTGCCTCGGAAGTGGCGTCCTCGGCGGTCCCGGTCTTGCCATGCAGCTGGCCCAGGTTCGCCAACGCCTTCGCCGTGCCCTGGGTCACCACGTCCCGCATCATCAGCTGCACCGTGTCGACGACCTCACGCGGCAGCGGCGCCACCGGTCCGAGCGCGATCTGCGTCTGGGTTCCCCTGATCAGCACCGGAGTAGGCAGCTGGCCACCGGCCGCGACCGTGGACACCACCAACGCCATGCCGAACGGGCTGGCGATCACCCGTCCCTGGCCGAATCCGTTCTCCGCGCGCCGCACCGACGACTCCGAGGGCGGCACCTGGCCGGTGACGGTGGTGATGCCGGAAACGTCGTAGTCGATCCCGACGCCCATCTGGTGCGCCGCATCGGTCAACGCACTGACTCCCAGCTGGGCCGCCAGTTGCGCGAACGTGGTATTGCAGGATCGGGCGAAGGCGGTGCGAAGCGGGACCGTGCCCAGGTTGAAGAAGCGGTCATTGGACACCTCCCGCTCCCCGACCACGGTGGTCGCTGGGCAGGCCACCGGCGAGTCCAGCGCCACCTGTTTGGCCTGCAGCGCCGCCGCCGCTGTCACAATTTTGAAAGTGGAGCCCGGCGGGTACCGGCCAGTCAGCGCCAGCGCGCCTTGCGCGTCTGCGGCGCTGTTCTGCGCGACCCCGAGAATTTCCCCGGTGGAAGGCTGGATCGCCACGATCATCGCGGCGTTGGACACCCCATCCACAGCCCGCTCTCCGGCGATCTGCACAGCACGGTCGACCGTGGTGGTCAGGGTCGGGACCGAACGTGGCTGCTGGCTGGCGAGGGTCTCGACTTCTTCGCCCAACGGGGCCACCGTGACGATGCGCCACCCTGCGGCGCTCTGCAGCTGTTCCTCGACGACTTGGCGGATGCCCGGCACCAGTTGGGTGGCGAAGTCCCGGTCCGGTCCGAGCAGCCGCTGCTGGGTGGGGAAGCTCAGGCCGGGCAGCTCGTAGATCCGATCCCGCACCGACCGGTAATCGGACTCGCGAAGCACCGCTACCGCGCTGGCCTTCCCCGGCGGGGCTGCGTTGGCACCAGCGATGATCGACTGCTGGGTGATCTGGGGATCCAAGCTTCCCAGCGCGGCCGCCAACTGGGCAGCCGACCCGGACAGGTCGGGGGTCTTACTGCGGTCCAGCGCAATGGTGACCACCGTTTGCGGGGTGAGCAACGGTGTCCCGGCCCGATCGACCACCGGAGCAGACTCGGCCGGTACCTCCCGCAGTGCCACCCTTTGCTGCGCGGAAAGCCGCGGATGCAGCACCGCTGGACTCCACCGCACCGCCCAGCCTTTGTCGGTGTCCGCGGGGATCAGATCGAAGCCTCCTTGATAACGCCATTGCCGGCCGCTACCCAGGTCCCAGTCCGCGGAGAACGAGGCCGAGGCGACGCTGTCGCCGGGACGGGTCTCGGCCAGCACGAGCTGGGCGCCCTGCGGCTTCAGTTCCTCCCGGATCTGCCGGATCAGTGTGGTGGCGGCGGTTGGATCGTCGGTGAGCCGTCCGGCGGCGACGACATCCCCCCGGGCCACCGCGTCCAGGAACGCAGCCGCTGCGTCACCCGGGTCAGGCCCGAAGATGCCGCAGCCTCCCAGCTGGGTCCCCACCAGAGTCCCGGTCAGGGCCCAGGCGACAGCTACCAGGAGACGTCGGCGGCGCACGGGCGCGAGTATGCCCATCGGCGGTTCAGAACAGCACCGTAGCGAAGGAGCCCACCTGAGTGAAACCGACTCGTTCGTACGTCGCCCGGGCCGGCACGTTGTAGGCGTTCACGTACAAGCTGGCGACCCGGCCCATCCGGCGTAGTCGCTGCACCACCGCAGCGGTCGCGCCCGCCGCCAGGCCCTGCCCACGCCGATCCGGGTGCACCCACACCCCTTGGATCTGACCCACCGTGGACGACATCGCGCCGATTTCAGCTTTGTACACCACGTCACCGGCCTCGAACCGAGCAAACGCCTGACCTGCCGCGATCAGCTCCGCGACCCGGGCCCGGTATCCGGCACCGCCGTCGGGTAGCCGGGGATCGACTCCGACTTCTTCGGTGAACATCGCCACCGCGGCTGGAAGGTAACGATCCAGCTCCTCGGGGCGAACCGGTCGCACCAGCGGGTCCTCGGGCACCGAAGGCTGTTCAGCGAGCACCATCAGCGGCTGGTTCAGGCGCTCCTCGCGGGCCGGTCCCCAGCTCTCGCGAAGCTGGGACCATAACTCGAGCACCTGATCGGCCGGTCCCACCATCGACGAGCACGAACGGGTCCGGTGCGCCGCCCGATCGGCGAACGCCCGGATCGCCGAACGTCCTCCCCGCAGCGGCACCAGGTTGGCGCCGGAGAAGCAGAGGCCATCAAACCGACCGCCGAAGCCCCACAGCTCCCCGCCGAGCCGCCATGGATCCAACCCG
Organism: Actinomycetota bacterium; assembly: GCA_030863045.1. GTDB lineage: Bacteria > Actinomycetota > Actinomycetes > Mycobacteriales > Pseudonocardiaceae. Next base: position 8,828 of record JALZCN010000325.1, read on the forward strand.
CCGCCTTCAATTCGGGCAGCCACCATGCAGGACATCACCGGGTCACAAGCCAACGCCGCCCGGACGCCGCGCACGTCGCGGTCATCCAGCAGGCGCGCGCCGGCGTGCTCGAGCACGCCGTCCAGCGTCCCAGAACTGCGGCGCACCATCACGTCAAAGAACCTCCAGGACAGACCCTGCTCAAGAGCCCTCGGCCAAGCGAAAAGCCTCCTCGATGAGCGTCTCCACGATCTTCGCCTCGGGCACAGTCTTGATCACCTTACCCCGGACGAAGATCTGACCCTTGCCGTTACCCGATGCCACCCCGAGATCGGCCTCACGCGCCTCACCGGGTCCGTTGACCACGCAACCCATCACCGCCACCCGCAGCGGCACGTCCATGCCTTCCAGGCCTGCGGTCACCTCATCGGCGAGCTTGTAGACATCAACCTGGGCTCGACCGCAGGACGGGCAGGACACGATCTCCAGCCGGCGGGTCCGCAGGTTCAGCGCCTCCAGTATCTGCAAGCCGACCTTGACCTCCTCGACCGGGGGCGCCGACAGCGAGACCCGGATGGTGTCCCCGATGCCCTGGCTGAGCAACGCTCCGAACGCGGTGGCCGACTTGATGGTGCCTTGGAAGGCGGGGCCCGCCTCGGTGACGCCCAGGTGCAAGGGGTAGTCGCAGCGCGCGGCGAGCTGCTCGTAGGCCCGAACCATGATCACTGGGTCGTGGTGTTTCACCGAAATCTTGATGTCGTGGAAGTCGTGCTCGGCGAACAGGCTCGCTTCCCACAGCGCGGATTCCACCAGCGCCTCGGGGGTGGCCTTGCCGTACTTGGCCATGATCTTGGGGTCCAGCGACCCCGCGTTGACGCCGATCCTGATCGGGATACCCGCGTCCTTGGCGGCTCTGGCGATCTCGGCCACCCGGTCGTCGAACTTCTTGATATTGCCGGGGTTGACTCTCACCGCCGCGCATCC
>JALZCN010000377.1 GCA_030863045.1 Actinomycetota bacterium
GTGCTGGAGGATTCCGGTGCTGCCCACGGCAATCACGAGTGCACCCGCCGCGCGGTAGGCGAGTTCGGATGCGGCGGCGCGCGCGGCGGGCAAGACCGGCGGATCGGTCAGCCCGTCGTCGAGGCGATCGCGGATCGCATCCAGGGCGGTGCGCAGTCGCGCTGCGATCTCCGGCTGGCCGGCCTCGTCGATCATCTGGATGCACCGCCCCGTGACCCCCATCGCGAGGCAGCCGTTCAGCCGCGCGCTGATGTGCTGGTTGGCGAGGAAGTCGGTATGCGAGACCTCGGCGAGGACCTTGCCGCTGGGCAGGAAGTAGTCCTTGAAGCGCAGCCGGACCGTGTTGCTGCCTTGGGCGGCAATCAACCGCAACTCCTCGACGGTGACGCCATCACAGGCCACGGCGTCTACCAGCCCGTTGACGATCGTGCCCTGGGGACCTCCGGCCATGTCACGCGCCGCGATCAGCAGCACCTCGATGATGTCCCATCCGCTGACGAACGGTGCCTCGCCGTTGAGCAGCCAGCCGCCGTCGATGGCGGTCGCCCACAGCCGCGGCGGTCGCGGGATCGCACCTGCGAACGCGACCCCGCCCCGCAACTCACCCCGGATCGCGGCGCGGAGGTACGTCTGCTGCAGCTCCACGTTCGCCGTGTCGGTCAGACCCCGCACCACACTGTGGTGCTGTATCCAGGTGAACGTGGTGGTGAGACACCCCCCGCACAGAATCTCGACGATGCTCGCAAACGACGGTAAGTCGACCTCGATACCGCCGTGCTCGGACCGGCCCGCGAGCCCGTAGAAGCCCTCCTCGGCGAGCAGATCGAAGTGACTGTGCGGGATCACTCCTTCGGTATCGACGTGCAGGGCCGCGGGAAACAGCACATCATCGGCGATCGCGCCGGCTCGCTCCAGCATGCTCGCCATGCGAGCCAAGCTACCTCCCAATCCGCCCACGCTTGGCGGTATGACCATGGCCAACGCGCTCTGCGTTGAGGTACTCCAACCCGGCGTTGACGTCGTTTCCCGACGCGACAAGGAAGGATTACACCCGAAACGACGCTACGGCAGTGGTTGGACCTGCACTCCCAGGTCGCCACCGACCAGCCGGCCGAGGTCGTCCCGGTCACCGGTGAGCACAACAGCTGGGCTGGCGTCGAGCGCAGTCGCAGCGACAAAGGCGTGTACTGTGTGGCACGAGTCGAGCCCGTTTCGACCCAGAAGGCGCCCCGCCTCGGGTCGCGACCGCGCGATCGGTGTCGAGTACGGGCAACCGCCGCAGCACCCGGTCGACCCCCGCTCGGCGAGACGCCGTAAATCATGCATCTATCCGATAACCTCGGACGGCGCTACAGCCACCGCTCGCGCGGCGTCCGGTCCTTCGGCGAGCAACACCCGGAAGCCGTGCTCATCGAGCACCGGTACCTTGAGCGCCAAGGCCTTGTCGTACTTCGACCCCGGCGCGTCCCCGACGACCACGAACGCGGTCTTCTTGGATACCGACCCGGCTGCCCGGCCGCCCCGTTCGGCGATCGCCTCGGCGGCCTCGTCCCGGGAGAAACCGCCCAGCGAGCCGGTGATCACAATGGACAACCCCTCGAGATGGCGTCCCACCGAGTCGTCGACGGGCTCTTCCATCCGCACTCCAGCGGCGCGCCACTTGGCCACCACCTCGCGGTGCCAGTCCACGGTGAACCACTCGCGCACGGCGGCGGCGATCGTCGGCCCGACGCCGTCCACCGCGGCCAGCGCCTGCTCGTCAGCTTCCTCGATCGCCCGCAACGAACGGAATTCTCTCGCTAGCGCCTGCGCCGCGGTGGGACCGACGTGCCGGATCGACAGCGCCACCAGGACCCGCCACAGTGGGCGGTCCTTGGCGGAGTCCAGATTAGACAAGAGTTTGCACCCGTTGGCCGAGAGGCTCCCTGCTTTGGTCCGGAATAGATCGACCGCCAGCAGTTTCGACTCGTCGAGGGTGAACAGGTCGCCCTCGTCGTGCACGACACCAGCGGCCAGCAGCGCCACCGCGGCTTCGTAGCCGAGCACTTCGATGTCGAAGGCGCCACGCCCGGCCACGTGAAAGATTCGCTCCCGGAGCTGCGCCGGGCAGGACCGGGCGTTGGGACACCGGATGTCGACGTCGCCCTCGCGCTCACGGCGCAGCGCCGTGCCGCACTCTGGGCACCGCGTGGGCATGACGAACTCGCGCTCGTTGCCGCTGCGCAGATCCACCAGCGGGCCGAGTACCTCGGGGATGACGTCCCCGGCCTTGCGGATCGTTACGGTGTCGCCGATCAGCACCCCCTTCCGCCGTACCTCGTCGGCGTTGTGCAGCGTGGCCAACGACACCGTGGACCCAGCGACGGTCACCGGCTCCATGAATGCGAACGGGGTGACCCGTCCCGTGCGCCCGACATTGACCCGGATGTCCAGCAGCTTGGTGGTGGCCTCCTCGGGCGGGTACTTGAAGGCGATCGCCCAGCGCGGCGCCCGGGACGTCGAGCCCAGCCGGCGCTGCGCCGGCACCTCGTCGATCTTCACCACCACACCGTCGATCTCGTGCTCCACGTCGTGGCGATGCTCGCCCCAGTACGCGATGTGCTCGACGAGCTCGTCGATTGTGGACAACAGCCGGGTGTGCTCAGAGACCGGCAGACCCCAGGCCGCCAGTGCCTGGTAGGACTGCGACTGCAGGGTCGGTTCGAACCCGCGCCGGCGACCCAAACCGTGGCAGAGCATCCGCAACGGTCGGGTCGCGGTCACCCGAGGGTCCTTCTGCCGTAGTGAGCCCGCGGCGGAGTTGCGAGGGTTGGCGAAGGCCGGCTTGCCCGCCTCGACCAGCGCCGCGTTGAGCTCGGCGAAGTCGGAGAGCCGGAAGAACACCTCACCCCGCACCTCGAGCAGCTCCGGTACGGGATACTCGGCGCTGTGGCGCAGCCGCTCAGGGATGTCGCGAACGGTACGCAGGTTGAGCGTGACGTCCTCACCGGTGCGCCCATCGCCGCGGGTCAGGCCACGGGTCAGGCGGCCGTCTTCGTAGAGCAGGTTCACCGCCAGCCCGTCGATCTTCAGTTCGGCGAGGTAATGCACTCCCCCACCCACCTCACGAGCGACCCGATCGGCCCAGGCCCGCAGCGCTTCGGTGTCGAAGGCGTTGTCCAAGCTGAGCATCCGCTCAAGGTGGTCATGGGCGGCGAACTCGGTACTGAAGCCACCACCGACCAACTGCGTCGGAGAGTCCGGCGCAACCAGCACCGGCCACCGCTCCTCCAGATCCTGAAGCCGGCGGAACTGCCGGTCGAACTCGGCGTCGGAGACGGTGGGGGCGTCCAGCACGTAATAGCGGAACTGGTGCCCGCGCACGCTCTCGACGAGCTCGCCGTATTCGGCTCGGACCTCGATGGGCGGTTCGGTCATGATGCTCGTCTTCGGGTGGCCACGTCCGGGAGACTAGCTCCGACCGCCGACTGTATGCGTACAGATCGCGGCCCCGCACCGGGATTAGTGCGGGGCCGCGAGGTTGAAGCGCTTCAGAGGGGACGAACGGTGTCGGCCTGCGGACCCTTGGGTCCCTGGCTCGACTCGAACTC
>JALZCN010000385.1 GCA_030863045.1 Actinomycetota bacterium
CCGTCACCGTCGCCACCCATCGGTGGCGCCACAACGCCATCCTCAGCATCATCACCGGCACCGCAACCTGCCTCCTCATGACCAATTGGCGGTGCGTTGGTATCTGCGGTTTGGTCTTTCCTACCGGGACGTGGAAGAGTTGTTGGCCGAGCGTGGCATCGAGGTGGATCACGTCACTGTGTATCGCTGGGTGCAACGGTTCACGCCGCTGCTGATCGACGTGGCCCGGCCCTGCCGGCACTCCCCCGGTGACAGATGGTTCGTGGACGAGACGTATGTGAAAGTCACTGGGCGGTGGGTCTATCTGTACCGGGCGATCGATCAGTTCGGGCAGGTCATCGACGTGCTGGTATCCCAGAAACGGGATCTGGCGGCCACCCGCCGGTTCTTCACCCGCGCCCTCGAGCACGGCCCACGCCCAACCGAGGTGACCACCGACCGGGCACCGGCCTACCCGCGAGTGCTCGATGAGTTGCTACCCGCCGCCTGCCATGTTATGGAGCAATACGCCAACAACCCCATCGAATCCGATCACGGGCGTCTGAAGGCCTGGCTGCGGCGGATGCGCGGCCTGAAGCAACTCCGCTCGGCACGGGTGATCAGCACCGGCCACGCGTTCATCCAGAACCTCCGGCGCGGCCACTACGAACTCGGCGTCGATGCCGACCCAAAGCGACTGCTCCCGGTGGCCTTCACCGAACTCGCCCTCGCCATCTGATCACAGCCCCACGCAGGCTTGCCACACCCGCAATCCGTCAACGCAACAGCGCCGCTTGATGCCAGTTAGTTATAGGCCCGGCTGGTCCGCAAACACCTCTTCGGAGACAGCCAGCCGATACGATGATCTTCCGTTTGGTGCTGCGGTCATCGTGCACCGGTACCTGACGCAGTTGATCATACGAGCCACCAAAGGAACACACACCGAAGGAACACAGAGGGAACAAACTCTCCAACAACCTCCAGCCCCAGGCCGTCCGGCCTGACACATACGCACAGGTGACGACATACGCAACAACGCTGCCCGGTACCACATAGCGACTGGAAGCGGCTTTCGGGACGAGAGGCCCTAGGTCCAAATCCCCACGCCCCGACACCATATGGCGCAGCTGGCGAGGAGCACGGTCAGCTGGCGGCGGTGTGGCCAGCGATCCGGCCGAAGACCAGCGCCTCTGCGAAGTTGGTCGATGTCTGGTAGCGGGCTCCCCATATCGAGCCCAACTCGCCTGCCGCGTAGAGCCCGGGGATGGGTTGGCCCTCGATGTCGAGCACCCGCGCGCGGCTGTCTCGGCACGGGCCGCCCTGGGTGTTGTACAACAGTGGGACTAGCCGCAGCGCATGGTAGGGCGGCTGTAGCGGCTTCAGCGACTCCGAACAACGTCCAAAGTTCACATCGTGGCCGGTCTGGCAGCCGTCGTTGTAGGCCTGCACGGTCCGCGTCAGAGCCTGGGCGGGGATCCCCAGTATCTCGGCGAGTTCTGCGAGGGTAGCGGCCCGGACAATCCACCCGCGATCGATCTCGACGCTGTTGTCCTGGCTCCACTCATACCCGAGTTTGACGACGTTGTAGGAAAACATGCTGATGCCAATCGGCCCGCTGGTGACGTTGTCCTCATCGAAGACCGCGAAACTCGGCACTCGGGGATAGTCAAAGGTCGCAGGGTCATAGTTGGCCGTCAGTCGACAGGCCGTGTGCGCTTCCACCCGCATTTCATCGACGAAGCGGTGGCCCATCCGGTCAACGTAGATAAAGCCCGGTCGGGGCAGGTTCACCGCAAACCCAGCGTCGAAGCCCTCGACGGCGATGCCCAAGGCGCTAGCCTCCTCACCCAAGTGCCACAGCCCGGCACCGACCTTCTGCGCCATCCGCAGCCCGCCGCCGGTGTTGCCCGGAGACCCCAGGGCACCCACAGCGCTAGTCGGCAAGTGCTCGCGCCTGAGCGCCTCGCTATAGGCAAACCCACCACACGTCAGTACCACCGCCTGCTGTACACAGATCTGCTGTGGCCCGTTATCGGGCTGCACCACCGCGCCGGTCACGCGCCCCGTCCCGTCGGTTAGCAGGTCCATCACCGGAGTGCTGCAGCGCACCGGGATGCCGCGCTGGGTGAGCTGATTGGCCAGCAGGTGCCACATTCGGGCTCCACCGGTGGGCTGTGGACACTGCGGGGTCTGCTTGAGCTGGCGCAACACCAGGCTCAGCCCCTGGGCACTGGATAACTGCGGAAACGTCAGGTTCGGGATGTAATACGACGACAACTGCCCCAGGGGTGGATCCTCGAGGTCCTGCAGCTCACCGCCCATGCCCTGCAGCCACGCCGGAAGCTCAACTAGCCCC
>JALZCN010000401.1 GCA_030863045.1 Actinomycetota bacterium
CGCAGCAGATCCTCATAACGCGACGTCGGCTGCAACCAGCCGTGCCCGAACGCGAACGCGGGCAGCCCCAACCCCGACCGTGGAGTGAACACCACGCCCGGAATGCCGGCCGCGGTGAGGTCACCGCGGGCCACCGCGTGCGGACCCGGCCGGGACAGCTGCTCAGCCGTGCGCCGGACCGCGGGATCGGTTCGTGCCATGAGCCGGGAAGGTATCTGATTCACGCTGGGCTAGCGTGACGCACATGTGCGTCAACCGTGGGCTACCTAGGGCATCGAGGAGCTCTGGACCTCGTCCTACAGGTCTGGGTCGGCTGGAGTACCGCGGGTACGACCCTGCCGGTGTTGTGGTACTCACCAGGTGCCGGCACGTTCGCGATCCGATGCTGGAGCTCGCCAGTCCGTCACCATCGAATTAGGTCATGAACGGCATCAGGTGCGATAACGCTGCGTCGCACTCACGAGGCGCCTGGTCGGTGGCGCGCGTGCGCGCCGCCGAAAGCGCCATGTCAGGACGTGTGCCGGAGGGCGTCCTGATGCGTCGCGCGGCGTTCGGGCTGGCTAGCCGGTGTGCGAGCGTGCTGGCGGAACGGACCGGTGGGGTGCCCGGTCGGCACGTCGCCCTACTGGTCGGGGCCGGAAACAACGGTGGGGATGCACTCTGGGCGGGGGCGTACCTGCGCCGCCGTGGAGTGGCCGTCACCGCCGTTCTGCTGTCCCCCGATCGCGCACACCCGCAGGGTCTGGCCGCGCTGCGCCGAGCCGGCGGACGGATTGCTGACGACCTGCCAGACCGCGCCCATCTCGTGCTCGATGGAATCGTCGGATTGTCCGGCCGGGGCGGGCTGCGCCCGGCAGCCGCCCGGCTGGTGGAGGCTGTCCGAGCGCCGATCATCGCGGTGGACTCGCCATCCGGGGTGGACCCGGACACCGGCTCCGCTGACGGACCCGCGGTCACCGCCACCGGGACCGTCACCTTCGGCGTGCTGAAGCCGGTGCACCTGCTCGCACCGTGGCGCTGCGGCCCGGTACATCTGGTGGACATCGGTCTGGGGCCTGAGCTGGGTGAGCCTGACCTGCGCCTGCTCACTGCCGCAGAGATCGGGACGCTGTGGCCGGTACCGGGCCCGGCCAGCGACAAGTACAGCCAGGGTGTCGCCGGAATCGCCGCAGGTTCGGCGGACTACCCCGGGGCGGCCGTACTCTGCGCTGGAGCCGCGGTGCTCGCAACGTCGGGCATGGTGCGTTTCGCCGGTACCGCCGCCGACGCGGTACGTACACGCTGGCCGGAGGTGGTGGCGACCGGGTCGGTGACCGACGCCGGGAAGGTGCAGGCATGGGCCGTGGGGCCGGGACTGGGCACCGGTAGTACCGGTCGCCAGGTGCTGGCTCATGTGCTGGCTGCCGGGGTGCCGGTGGTGGCCGATGCTGACGCGATCACCCTGCTGGCCCGGCACCCCGAGCTGGCGGACAGCCGCGACCCGGATACCCCGCTGGTGCTCACCCCGCACGATCGGGAGTTCGAGCGGCTCACCGGCAGGGCACCCGGCCCCAACCGGGTCGCGGCCGCCCGGGACGCCGCGCACCGATTCAACGCGGTGCTGTTGCTCAAGGGAAACACCACCATCATCGCCGCCCCGGACGGGCGGGTGCTGGTAAACCCGGCCCGGTCGGCCTGGCCGGCCACCGCGGGTTCCGGCGACGTACTCACTGGCGTGATCGGCGCGTTGCTGGCCACCCGGCTTGAGCCGGCCACCGCGGCCGCCGCCGCGGTGCATGCCCACGAGCTCGCCGCCGCCATCGCCGCGGGCCCACCCGTAATCGCGTTCGGGGGACAGAATGTAGTCTTCGCCCGGCCAGCATGTACGTTCCGGCAACAGGATGCAGTGATTGCGTCCAATGGCATGCTCGGTGGCGCACCAGCACCGGCCTCGGCGATCCTGGGTGCGCTCAGTGACGGGATCCGCACTCTCCGCTCGCAGGCTGGGATGCGAGGATGACGCCGATGTCAGAGCTGCCTCCGCGGCCACGGGCCGAGGCCGTGATCGATCTGGATGCGATCCGGCACAACGTCGCGATCCTCGCCAGGCACGCCGCCGCGTCCGGCGCCGCCACGATGGCGGTGGTCAAGGCCGACGGGTACGGCCACGGTGCAGCCGACGTCGCCGCGGCGGCGCTGCAAGCCGGGGCCTGCGCTCTGGGCGTCTGCAGCATTGACGAGGCGCTGGCCCTGCGCCAGGCCGGGATCGAGGCGCCCGTGCTGGCCTGGCTGCAGGCTCCCGGAGACGACCTCGCTTCCGGGCTCGCCGCTGGAGTGGATCTCGGCGTCTATTCCACCGGCCAACTCGACGCCGTCGCGGCCGCTGTAGTGATCACCGGTCGCGCCGCGCGCGTGCATCTCAAGGTCGACACCGGGCTGACCCGCGGTGGCGCGGACCGTAGCCAGTGGGCCAACCTGATCAGCGCCGCGGTGGCGACCAGGGGCGTCGAGGTCGTCGCGATCTGGTCGCACCTCGCACATGCCGACGATCCCCGGCACCCGATCATCGAGCAGCAGGTGCGGTACTTGGACGAGGCCTACCAAGTGGCCCGGGATGCAGG
>JALZCN010000406.1 GCA_030863045.1 Actinomycetota bacterium
ATGCAAGACGTCACAGGTTCGGACCCCCTACGGTCCGGGAACGTCGAGGCCTTCCTCAGCGTTGCACCCGGTGAGCTTTTCCGGGGATCTCGCCGTCCCCGGCCCGGAGAGAGGAGAAACCATGGCCGATCGCGTACTGCGTGGCAGCCGGCTCGGTACAGTCAGTTACGAGACGGATCGAGACCATGATCTTGCTCCTCGTCGGCCGGCGCTTTACGCCTGCCCCAAGGGCCATGACTTCACTGTCTCGTTCGCCGACGATGCCGAGCTGCCCATCGTCTGGGAATGCCGGCTGCATGGCAGCGAGTCCCGGCTGTGCGACGGTGTCGAGCCGGAGCCGAAGAAGAGCAAACCACCCCGCACGCATTGGGACATGCTGCTGGAACGCCGCAGCATCCCCGAACTCGAGGAGCTGCTCGACGAGCGACTGAGCGAACTGCGCGGCCGCCGCTCTCGTTCCGCCTGACCGCAGCAGCCGGAAGCTGACCTGACCGGAACTTACTGTTCAGGGCTGGCTGGGCTGCGTGGCGTTGCTTGCGGTGTCGGCATCGGACGTGCCGCGCAGTTGCTCAATCCAGCGCTGCGCGCCCCAGACGGTAACCCGCCACAGCGCCTCCCGAACGATGGCGCTGGTCATCTTCGACTGACCCTGCTCTCGCTCGGTGAAGGTGATCGGTACCTCGACGACGCTGAAGCCAGCACGCACCGAGCGCCATGCCAGGTCAACTTGGAAGCAGTACCCTTGCGAAGCGACGGTACCGAGGTCGAGGAGGTCAAGCACTTCGCGACGGTAGGCGCGAAACCCACCCGTGAGATCGTGGATGTTCACTCCCAGCGCCACCCGGGAGTAGTAGTTGCCGCCGCGAGACAACCATTGCCGATACAGCGGCCAGTTCACCACTCGCCCACCCGGTACGTAGCGCGAGCCCAGCACGACATCAGCACCGGGTCCGGAGACGTCGTCGGCAAGCGCGTCGAGCAACCGGGGCAAGTTCTCGGGGGCGTGCGAACCGTCGGCGTCCATCTCCACCACCACGTCATAGCCGCGATCCAGCGCCCATCGGAAGCCGGCGACATAAGCCGCGCCGAGCCCGGTCTTGGCGGCGCGGTGTAGGACGTGCACCCGATCATCGACGGCAGCGAATTCGTCGGCTAACGCCCCGGTTCCGTCTGGACTGTCATCGTCGACCACCAGCGCGTGCACGTCAGGTACCGCCTCGTGCAGCCGGTGCAGGATCGCCGGCAACGTGGCTCGCTCTTCGTACGTCGGAATCACCACGACGGTGCGGCCGACGCCTCCGGCGTGACCGCCCCCCAGAGCCACCATCGAGGTCCTCCTCACCCGGCCTGCGTCGCCACCGGCCCCCTACGCTCGATCTGCCCTGCAGCCCCAGGGCTGCTGCCACCCCGAACGCGCCCAAAGCCACCAGCACCCACTCCGGCGCGGCGCCAAGCCGGGTCGCCAGCGTAGTACCGGTCCGCAGCGGGACCCGTGCCACCAGAACATCCGGCGTGAACAGGTTGGTGTGCTGCTTGACGGTACCGTCCGGAGCGATCACCGCGCTGACCCCACTGGTGGCAGCGACCACTACGGTCCGGCCGTGCTCCACCGCCCGGACGCGAGAGATCGCCTGCTGCTGGTAGGTCATCTCGGTGAAGCCGAAGGTGGCATTGTTGGTGGGTACCGCAATCAGCTCCGATCCGGAGCGCACGCTGTCCCGCACCAGATCGTCGAAGATCACTTCGTAGCACATTGCTATCCCGATCTTGGCCGGCCCGAGGTTGACCGCGCCGTCGCCGGTCCCCGGCACGAAGTTGCTGGCGCGGTCGACGTAGGGGCTGAACCACCGGAAGAATCCACGGTAGGGCACGTACTCGCCGAACGGCTGCACGCGACGCTTGTCGTGTCGCTCACCCGGCCCGGTGCGCGGATCCCACACGATGGCGGTGTTGGTAGCTGCCTCCGTTGATCCTGCGCTGCCGGTGCGCAGGACGGCGCCGACGAGGATTGGCACGCCGATCGCGCGGGTCGCCCTGTCGATCACCGCCTTGGCATCCGCGTTGCGCAGGGGGTCGATGTCGCTGGAGTTCTCCGGCCAGATCACCAGTGCCGGTTGGGGATACCGACCAGCCGTGACGTCGGCCGCCAGCTGCAGAGTGCGGGCCGCGTGGTTGTCCAGCACAGCGCGGCGCTGGACATTGAACTCCAGTCCGGAACGGGGCACGTTGCCCTGGACCAGCGCGACCACCACTGCCTGGCCATCAACCGCCGTGCTCCCCACCAGCGGCGCCGCGCAAACCCCCGCCACCACCGGCGCGACAGCGAGCACGGCAGCCGTGCTGGTTGTTCTCAGCCTCCAGAAGTCGACAGCAGAAGGACTGGTGACGGACTCGAAGATGCGCTGGGCGCGTCGCGACCCGAGCCGACGCAACAGGTCTGCGGTAGCGAATCCGGTAAGCACCACGGCTGCGGTGAGCAGTGGTGCCCCACCAACGGCCGCCACTGGGAGGAAGACCCCACTCGGTTGGCCGAATGCCACCCGACCCCAAGGAAAGCCGTCGAAGGGCACCCGGGCGATCAGCGCCTCGGCAGCCACCCATATTCCGACCGCCCACACCGGCGCTGCGGGCATCCGGGACACCACGGCGACGCCGGCCCCAGCCAGCGCGAGCACCAGCGCCTCGACAGTGGCCAACGCCAGCCACGGCAGTGGGCCCACGAACTCCCCCACCCACGACAGCAACGGCACGAAGAAGCCGAGCCCGAAGGCGAACCCGTAACCGAACCCGGCGCGGGCGGGTCGCCCGTACAGCACCGCCCACAGCACCGCGAAAGCCACCGGCGCCAGCCACCACAGCTCCCGCGGTGGGGCGCCGGCATAGAGAAACAACCCAGCACCGGCCGCAGTACCCACGCGCAGCAGCATCCGGCCACGCCTGGCGGCGGGGCGTGCCTC
>JALZCN010000419.1 GCA_030863045.1 Actinomycetota bacterium
TGACCACCCTCCTGGTCAACTCCCGACACCTGTTCTACGGGCTCTCATTCCCCCTGCATCGCGTCACCGGGTGGCACCGCAAGGCCTACAGCGTATTCACGCTATGCGACGAGGCCTACGCACTGACCACCAGCAAGGACCCCCAGACCCTTACCAGCAGCCGCATCCTGTGCACCCAACTCGGCCTGCACACCTGCTGGGCGACCGGGGCGTTGGTCGGTGGCCTCCTCGGCGCGACCCTGCTCGACGGGATCAAGGGTGCCGACTTTCTGCTGACCGCTTTGTTCGTCGTGCTGGCCATGGACACCTTCAGCGCCCGGCCCGACAAGACCACCCTGACGCTGGCCGGCGGCTCTGCCGCCCTCACCCTGCTCATCGCCCCCGGCTCGATGCTGCTGGGCGCGATGAGCGTCTTTGCCGCCAGCCTTGTCCTGCGCCACCGACTCCACGAAAGACCCCGCCATGCCTGAGGGCACCTACATCGCCGCCGCGCTCGCCGTGGCCATCACCATCACCCTGCGAGCCATCCCGTTCGCCATGAAAACGCGATGCAGCAATCGAGGCTGCTCGCCGACATCAGCCGTTGGATGCCACTTGGCGCCATCACCATTCTCGCCATCTACTGCCTGTCCGCCATCGACACCACCAAGCCGCCCCACGGCATCCCAGAACTGGCCGGCGCCGCCGTCACCGTCGCCACCCATCGGTGGCGCCACAACGCCATCCTCAGCATCATCACCGGCACCGCAGCCCGCCTCATGACCAACTGGTTCATGCCGGCCTAGGCGATGCGGCCCCAGGACCTCCAGGAGACAACAAAGTTGGCCTACTTCCAGCGCACCGGTGAGTCGGCTTTCCGGCCGACCCGCCACGTCAGCGGGGCATGGGACCCCGACGAGCAACACATCGCCCCCGCCCTCGGCCTGCTGGCACATGCCGTCGAGCGTGACCGCGACCTGCGCCGCAGCGATGGCCTGGTAATCGGCCGCCTGTCCTACGACATCCTCGGCACGATCCCCCTCGACGTGGTCGAAACCGCCGTCACGGTCATCCGCCACGGACGCACCATCGAACTCGTCGAGGCCACCCTCGGGCACAACGGGCGCGCCGCCATACTCCTGCGAGCCTGGCTCATGCAATCTGCCGACACCACCCATCTCCAGGCCACGTCGCTCCCACGCATCCCCCCACCACCGGACATGCCCACCTGGAACCCTTCGACGGTGTGGCCAGGCGGATTCATCGCCTCGGCACAGGTCCGCCGAGCACAGACACAGCCCGGGCGGGCATCGTTCTGGGTGCGCACGCCACTGCTCCTCATTCAGGACGAGGACGTCAGTCAGGTCGCCAGTGCTGCAGGCCTGTTCGACATCGCCAACGGCATGACCGTGCGCGTCAGCCCGCGCAACGTCGCCTTCCCCAACATCGACTTGACCGCCCACCTCTTCGCCCAACCACGCGGCGAGTGGATCGGCTTCGACACCACCGTCTCGTTCGGTCCCGCAGGCCTGGGACTGACCAGCAGCGTCATCCACGACACACACGGGCCCATCGGCACAATGTCCCAGGCCCTCACCATTCGCTCCAACTGAACCGGCGGTCTCCGCGAGGAGCCAACGCCAGATCATCGCCCGCACCCTGCGCTGAGCCGAAGCAACAGCCGCGGAAGTCGCTAGACGGCCGTCCGGGGAACGATCCCTTTTGAAACGTCTCATTGGTCTCGTGCAGGTCCTTGCCCGAAAGCCGTATCCAGCAGAAACCTGGTTATGAGACGCCTGTTCGCGCGGACACGGGCTTCCGGACACGTGGTGTGGCGGGCCGTGGCAGTTGTGCGCGGTCACGGCCTGCCACCCGCCGCATCCGGGAGCAGCTGCACGCAGCCGGACTCGCCCATGTCCGCTGCAGGCAAGTGGGCTGCCGATCCGCTCCGAACTCCAGCGGGGCCTCTTCGGCGGTGCCGTAAGAGGATCCGTCGATCCCCTATTGGTACTTCAGTGAGGTGATCTCAGTAAGCGCGTGGTTGAATCTGAATCAAGAACGCGTCTGTGCGCGCATCTCGGGGCTACCGAATCTGGCCACGTAGTGCCAGACCCGTTTGAGGGCTTGTTCATCGTATCGGCCGGTGCGGGAT
>JALZCN010000420.1 GCA_030863045.1 Actinomycetota bacterium
GTGACCTCTACCGTGTCAAGGTAGCGCTCTCCCACTGAGCTAATCGCCCGAGGCGGAGGCGGGAATCGAACCCGCGTACAGGGCTTTGCAGGCCCTTGCCTAAGCCACTCGGCCACTCCGCCGCGCCTGGAAACCGGACGGGTTCCATGGTCTGAGGCCAGCGCCTCAAAAGACCTTCTGAAGACCCACTCCGGGAGCGGCCCGGCGTGGAGAGCCGCGCAGAGCGGACGACGGGATTCGAACCCGCGACCCTCACCTTGGCAAGGTGATGCGCTACCAGCTGCGCTACGTCCGCATGCTCCTGACGGGCTGTATCTCCCCGGCTCCCCGCCCGGTGCGTGCGTGAACTGTAGCCGACCGGGATGTCGGGATCAAACGCGCCTCAAGCTCAGGGCAGCTCGTTAGCGATCATCTGATCGAGGGCATCGTCGACGTTCATCCACAGGGTCTCGTCCCCGGGTAGGACGATGTCGTAGCTGGCGTCCAAGAACTCGGCGAGCCGCTGGGCGCTGGCTTCGAAAACAGCGTGACCCGAGGGTGAGTTGAGTTCCACCACGACGATCTCGGGGTCACCGGAGCCGGGCCGGATGCGTACGTCGCCGTCGCCCGCTTCGGCGATCAGGCCGTCGGCCAGGAGGTCCCGGGAGAACACCCACTCCACCCAGCCGGTCCGCCCGGTGCGGAAGGCCGCGACAATGGCGTAAGGGTCACGAGTGTCGTAACGAAGCGCCACTTGAACAGGAACCGGAGGAGTGCGTGGCGCCAGCAGATCAAAGACCGCCGATGAACGGAGAGTCACATGATCGTTACGCATCGTTGTCGCCCCTTTCTGTGCCTTCGGCCCTGAAACGATTGACTTTGGTTGCTGTGACGCGGGGGGGCGTGAGCTACGCCCGGATGCCTACAACAGACCACCCGGACGGGGCAGAGACGCTCGCCTCAGCGGCAAGAGCCGTCGCTCGTCGTGCCGGTCTGCCGGCGTCTGCGGGGAAACCCCGGGGCAACTAACCTGAACCGGTAGATGGTGCCCGGCGTAGGTTCGACGTGAGGATCTCTCTGGTGGCCGATGAGGCTCGATCGGGTGCCCCCCGGCCGGACAGTCCCGAGCCAGCGCCACCGGCTCTCAGCATGGTGGAGGGACCCTCCGACGCCGAACTCGTGCGGCGCCTCGTGGATGCCGACGGGTCGGCACTGGCCCAGCTTTACCAACGCTTCGGCCGGCCTTGCTACTCGCTGGCTCGCCGGATCTGTGCTGATGAGCAGCTGGCCGAGGACGTAGTGCAGGAAGTGTTCCTGACCCTGTGGCGTGATCCGACGCGATTCGACCCATTACGAGGCGGCTTCGCCACCTGGCTGCTCACGTTGATTCACCACAAGGCAGTGGACGCCGTGCGACGAGAGAGCACTATCCGGCGGCGGATGGTCGCCACTCCGGAGGCAGGCGAGGACTGGTCTCCTACGCCGGTACCGGGCGCCGACCAGGCGGCCATGGCGCGGGTCGCGGCCGGCCAGGTGCGCGCGGCACTTCATCGCCTCCCGTTCGAACAGCGGCAAGTGCTTGCGCTGGCCTATTTCGGTGGGCACACCCAGCGTGAGATCGCAGTGCTGACTGGTGTGCCGCTGGGCACGGTGAAGTCGCGCATGTTCACTGCTGTGCAGCGGTTGCGCTCGCTGTTAACCGACCAGTTGGGGCCGGACACGTTGGTCGCCGAGGCCCGCATGGCGAGGGAGGCGAACCGGTGAACGACCAGGATCTCGTTGCGGGTTGCCCGCATCGCGAGCTGGCGGTCGGTTGGGCGTTGCACGCTCTGGAGCCTGCTGAAGAGTCGTTGGTCGCCGCGCATCTGCCGAACTGCGCGGAATGCAGCCACATCGCTACGCAGACCGAGGACGTCGCCGCCGCGCTGGGCCTCTCAGTCCCAGAGGCAATCCCCAGAGCCGGACTGGAGCAGCTGGTGCTCAGTGTCACCGGTAGCAGTCGGGAAGCTGCCACAAGTGCGGCGCCGGTGGCGCCCCTGGCACCGGTGACGTTGCCAGAAGGGAAAATCACGAAGTCATGGCGAGTGCGCGCCGGCGAGCTGGCCGTGGCTGCATCAGTGATCCTGATAGCCGCCGCAGTGGTGCTCGGAGTCCAGGTGGTGC
>JALZCN010000434.1 GCA_030863045.1 Actinomycetota bacterium
GGTGATGGTCGATTGCGGGGACGACCCGATCTCGGTAGGTGCCGAGGTGATCTTCTTCGGTGCCGGGGAGCGCGGTGCTCCCACGGCGGCCGAGTGGGCGGACAAGCTGGGCACCATCCACTACGAGGTGGTCGCAGGGATGGCACGGCCCCGGTTGACCCGAACGGTGCACGGTCGTTATCCGGCCATGCTGCGTGTCGCCCAGTGAGGTCGCTGGCGAAGTCTGCCGGATGGGTGGCCGGCGGTGTGCTGGGCACGGCGGCAGTCGCCGCCGTCGTGCATCACCACCGCATCGGCCAGGTGCGCAGGGACGCTGCGGAACTTTCTGACGAGTTGCCGGATACGCTCCCGCCAGATCGCGAGTACATAGTGTGGGCCGACGACGGGGTGGCGCTGTCGGTCGAGGAACTCGACCCGGCCGATGGGGGCGCACCGGAGTTCACCGTCGTCCTGATCCACGGCTGGACGCTAGACCGGCGATCCTGGCTATTCCAGCGCAACGACCTGGCGCAATGCACCGCTCCCCGGGTTCGCCTGGTGCTTTACGACCACCGCAGCCACGGCCGCTCCGGCCGTTCGTCCCGGCCTGCCTGCACCTTCAAACAGCTCGGTCGCGATCTGGACGCCGTGCTCCGCGTCGCCGCTCCCGAGGGACGGGTCGTGCTGATCGGGCATTCTCTCGGCGGCATGACGATCATGGCTCTGGCTGAGGATCGCCCTGAGCTGTTCGCCGAGCGGATCAGCGGAGTGGCCTTCCTCAACACCAGCGCCGGGGACATCGGGCGGTCGGGCCTGCCCAAACCGCTGTTGTCCCGGCGAAACCCGCTGATGCCGGTGGCCAAGCAGTTGTCGCGCTGGGAGCCCAGCGCGCGCGCGATCGACCATGGTCGCGAAATTTGCGGGAACCTGATTTGGAGTCTGACCCGCGAGCTCGGCTTCGGTGACGAGGCGGTCAATCCGGCCGTGGTCGAGCTGGTGTACATGATGATGCGGGCCACCTCATTCGAAGTCATGACCGATTTCCTGGAGGAATTCGGCGCACATAACCGGTACGCCGCGCTGGCCGGTCTTCAGTACGCCAAAGCACTGGTGCTCGGGAGCGACACTGACTGGTTGATCCAGTACGCGCACTGCGAGGCGATCGCGGCCCTGCTGCCGGACGCGGAACTGGTGCAGGTGCCGGCGTCAGGCCACGTGCCGATGCTGGAACATCCCAAGATTGTCAACGAACACCTGCTGGACTTGCTGGCCCAATGCGCAGGAGCCCTACCACGCAGGTAGAAAGGTGCATGGGTCTGGTGCTGGAGCTGGTGACTCCGGCTGATACCGAGCGCCTTGGCCGGGCCGTGGGTGAGCGGCTGTGTCCGGGTGATGTGGTTGTGCTGTCCGGGCCGTTGGGCGCGGGCAAGACGGTTCTCGCCCGGGGTATCGGCGCCGGGCTGGGGGTCCGTGGGCCGGTGACCTCTCCGACCTTCGTCATTGCCCGCGAGCATCCGGCGTTGTCCGGTGGCCGAGGGGTGCCGCTGGTGCACGTCGATGCCTACCGCCTCGGTGGTATCGCAGAGCTGGACGACCTCGACCTCGATACAGACCTCCTAGCGGCCGCTGTGGTCGTGGAGTGGGGGGAAGGCCTGGCCGAGCGGCTTGCTGACGAGCACCTGCTCATCCGGCTGCAGCGGCTCAGCGCCGGATCCAGTGATGGTGGCGACCAGCGTCGGGTCGCGCAGCTGAGCGGTCCGGCCCGGTTGATACCGGAGCCGACTTGCCTCGCCCGTGATCCGTAAGCTCGTCATCCGTGCAGGTGTTAGCTCTGGACACGGCCAGCTCCGCGGTGACCGCTGGACTGTTGCGGCTCCCCGCTGCGGGTTCGCCGGAGGTCCTTGCCGAGCGGGTCATCATGGACGCCCGGGCGCATGGCGAGCTGCTCATGCCGTCGATTCGTGAGGTGTTGGCTGCCGCCGGCGCGTCGATGCGTGACCTCGACGCGGTGGTCTGCGGTGCGGGGCCGGGCCCGTTCACCGGGCTGCGGGTTGGGATGGTCACCGCTGCAGCCTTAGGCGATGCGCTGAGCCTCCCGGTGTACCCGGTGGGCAGCTTGGACGCAATTGCCTACCGGGCGGGTACCGGCACCCCGCTGTTGGTGGTCACCGACGCCCGGCGCCGGGAGGTTTACTGGGCGCGTTACGACGGGTCCGGGGCGCGGGTTGACGGTCCCCACGTGGACCGGCCGGGTGACGTGCCGCTCGTCGGCGTGTCCCGGGTGGCCGGCGCAGCCAACGCGCTAGGACTTCCGGTGCTGCCGGCGGTGGTACCGCCGAGGCACCCAGATCCGGCCGCGCTGGTCGCCGTGGTAGCTGCGGCGGTGCGGGCGCATGCACCGCCGGGCCCGCTCACTCCGCTTTACCTGCGCCGGCCCGATGCGCTGGAACCTGGGCCGTTGAAGCGGGTGACGCCGGTATGAGCGTTCGGATTGCGCCGATGGCGGCCACCGACGCACCGCGCTGCGCCGAATTGGAACACGTGGTTTTCGACGGCGACGACCCATGGGGGCCAGAGGCATTCCTGGAGGCGCTGGCCGCTGGTCATCACTACCTTTCCGCTCGGGAGGGCGAGTCGTTGATCGGCTACGTGGGTCTTGCCCGCGCCGGCAAGGAGGCGGAGGTACACACCCTGGCGGTGGACCCGGCCCACCAGGGCCGTGGGATCGGCCGGGCACTGCTGCGAGCGGTTCTCGATCATGCCGTTGGGGCCGCGGTGTTCCTGGAAGTGCGTACCGACAATGAGCCGGCGATACAGTTGTATCGCAGCGAGGGTTTCACGGTGGTCGGTATCCGTCGCGGTTACTACCGGCCCAGTGGAGCCGACGCATTCACCATGTGCCGGCAGGCTTGCCAATGACCGTCGACGTAAGTGTTCCCGCGGAGGCGGCATTATGACCGCCGGAATCGTGCTGGGTATTGAGACCTCCTGCGACGAGACCGGAGTGGGTGTCGTGCGGTTGTCCTGCGATGGATCGGTCACGCTGCTCGCCGATGAGGTCGCGTCCAGTGTGGACTCCCATGCCCGGTTTGGTGGGGTGGTGCCCGAGGTGGCATCCCGGGCTCACCTGGAGGCGATGGTGCCGACGGTGCGCCGCGCCCTGCGGGTTGCCGGTGTTGCATCGTCTGATGTGGACGCGGTAGCGGTGACCGCGGGACCGGGACTGGCCGGTGCGCTGTTGATCGGGGTGGCCGCGGCCAAGGCGTACGCGGCCGCCTGGGACGTCCCGCTGTACGGGGTCAACCACCTCGCCGCGCATATCGCGGTGGACACCCTGGAGCACGGTCCGTTGCCTCCAGCGCTGGCCCTGCTGGTCTCCGGCGGACACTCCAGCCTGCTGCAGGTGTCCTCGCTGGTGACGCCGTTGCAC
>JALZCN010000469.1 GCA_030863045.1 Actinomycetota bacterium
CCACCACCCGACCGTCCGCAGTGGCCAGCACCGCAGCGTCGTCGCCGGGGCCGAGCAGGGTGGTAGGCGGCAGTCCCCGTCCCGCGGTGACCCGAGTGATCAGCCCGAACTCACCCAGCTCGGCCACTGAGCCTGGTCGGGACGACGACGGTTCTGATGCGGCACCACCGGCAGCACACACGGTCACGCCCCCGATCCAGGCGGTAGGTTTCGATTTTGGCGGTCAAGCCCCTTGAGACGAAGGGCCACGCTGTGGTTCAGGCATACATCCTCATCCAGACTGAGGTCGGCAAGGCGGCTGCGGTGGCCGCGGCGGTGTCGCGCCTACCTGGCGTCGCGAGCGCGGAGGACGTCACCGGCCCCTACGATGTGATCGTGCGCGCGGAGGCCGCGGACGTGGACCAGTTGGGCCGGCTGGTGGTAGCCGAGGTACAGAACGTGCAGGGCATCACTCGCACCCTGACCTGCCCCGTCGTACATCTGTCCTGAACGGCGGCGGGCGTGTTGGCATACCTCACGGCGAAGCCGGCCGGTGCTCCTCGTTGGCCGCTGGGAATTGCATTGGGGCTAGCTGTGGCCCTGGTGCTGGGGGTGCTCATCGCTGCCGCGGTGGTGCGGAGCCGGCCTCTGGACCCCTTATGGTTGGCCGTCGTCCCGGCGCCCTCGGCTCGTTCCGCGGACTGCGCGCGGTTGCTGGCAGCCCTGCCCGACACGCTTGACGGGGGCGAACGAGGGTCCCTGCAACGCCGGCCGCTGGCTGCTCCGGCCCCCGCTGGGGCGGCCGCCTGGGGTGAGCCGCCGGTGGTGCTGCGTTGCGGGCTCGCCCGGCCTCCTGGCCTCACGGTGACCTCCCGGCTGCTGGTCGTCTCAGGAGTGGAGATGCTGGAAATCGTCAGCCCTGGCACCAGTACTTGGGCGGCGGTCGATCGACCGGTCTACGTCGTCGTAGACCTGCCGCCTATCAGCGGCAGCGGGCCACTGCAGCAGATCGCCAACGTGATCGCGAACACGCTGCCGCAGCAGGATGTGGACATCCCGCACTGACCGGTCTAGCGCTGTTCAGTCCCGTAGCCGTGCCTGATAGGACGCGGGAATTCACCCCTTCGACGGCCCGGGACAGAATTCCAGTAATTCAGCGCAATCCGGTGCCGCGGGCCATCGCAGTGTCGATCAGCGTGGACAGCAACGTGGGGTAATCCACGCCTGTCACCGCCCACATCCGTGGGTACATCGAGATGGGCGTGAATCCGGGCATCGTGTTGATCTCGTTGATCGTGAGCGCACCGTCGGATCCAACGAAGAAGTCGACCCGAGCCAGACCCTGGCAGTCCAGCGACCGGAACGCAGCAACCGCCATGGTCTGCAGCTCGGCGGTGACGTCATCATCGAGTTTTGCGGGAATATCGAATTCGCACGAGTCGTCGAGATACTTGGCGTTGAAGTCATACCAGCCGGCGGAGTGCTCGGCCACCACCCGGATCTCCGCGGGCAGCGACGCCTCGATCCGGCCGTCAGGGAACTCCAGCACACCACACTCGACCTCGCGGCCAGCGACCGCCGCCTCTACGAGCACCTTGGGATCGACAGCCCGAGCGGTGGCGATCGCCGAAGGCAGTTGGGCCCAGTCCACCACCTTGGTGATGCCCACCGATGAGCCGGCTCTGGCGGGTTTGACGAAGACCGGCAGGCCCATCCGCGCGCGCTGTTCCGCGGTGAGCGTGACGTTATCGGCGCGCAGCACCACCGTATCGGTGACCGGCAGACCCTCAGCACGCAACAGCTTGCGGGTGAATTCCTTGTCCATCCCCGCCGCGCTGGCCAACACTCCCGAGCCGACGTAGGGCAGGCCGGCCAACTCCAGCAGGCCCTGAATCGTGCCGTCCTCACCGAAAGCCCCGTGCAACATCGGAAACACCACATCTAACCCGGAAATCACCTCGCCAGGGCGATCACCCGCGATGCGAATCAGTTCCGGCCTGGTGGGGTCACCGGGGAGCACCAGCGCTGCGGCGGGGCCATCCACAGCAGGAAGCGCCCGGTCCCGGATCACCAATTCAGCCGGCTCATCGGTACCCAACACCCAGGCGCCATCAGCACTGATGCCGACCGGGATGACATCGAACCGGATCCGGTCCAGATGGGTCAGCACGCTTCCGGCGGAGACGCAGGAAATCGCATGTTCACTGCTACGACCGCCGAAGACGACCGCGACGCGTAGCTTGCGATCCGCCATGGCGGAACCCTACTCCCGGTCATCCGATGGCCGGTGCCGGTGCGCCGGCCGGTCGGTAGCCAGCGCCAAGTCGTCAGGTAGCACGAGTTGTACGCCCTGTGCCCTCACCTATCCCCCCAACACCTCCGTACCTGCTCCCATCGCCCACCGCTGATACCCGCGGTAGGCCCTGGGCACACCAAGCGCGGAAGCCGCCGATGACGTCGGTGGCATTCTGCAGGCCAATGGCCCGCAAGGAGTCGGCGGCGAGGCTGGAGGTGTAGCCCTCGGAGCACAGCACGATCACGTGCACGTCGTAACCGGTTGCCTGGGGCAGCCGGGAGTCGCACTCGGGGTCGAAGCGCCACTCCAAGTGGTTGCGCTCGACCAGCAGTGCGCCAGGAGCGTCTCCCTCCTCAGCGCGCTGCCAGCCCGGCCGGATGTCCACCAGCACCGCTCCGGCGGCCAGCGCGTCGGCCGCTTGCGCGGGGGTGAGGCGATGCAGTCGCGAGCGGGCCTGGGCCAGCATCTGGTCAATACTGAGCGCGCCGGGTGGCCGGTTCACCAATCCACCCCGGCCTGCTCCTCGGCGACGTGCCGCAGCCCCGACGGCTCCACCCGGTACCGGTTCATCAACGTCAGAGCCGGTGTATAGATGTGCACGCTTACCGCGGGCACACTGC
>JALZCN010000483.1 GCA_030863045.1 Actinomycetota bacterium
CTTCAGTGGTGAGGAACAGGCCCGCGATCGACGCTGCGTTCTGCAGCGCGGAGCGGGTGACCTTGGCCGGGTCGATGATGCCGGCCTTGATCAGGTCCTCGTACTCGCCAGTGGCTGCGTTCAGACCGTGCCCGGCGCCCAGGCCACGCACCTTCTCAGCCACCACGCCACCCTCGAGGCCGGCGTTGATAGCGATCTGCTTCAACGGAGCCTCCAGGGCGACCCTGACGATGTTGGCACCAGTCGCCTCGTCGCCAGTCACATCGAGCTTCTCGAACGCCAGCGCACCCGCCTGGATCAGCGAGACGCCACCGCCGGGGACGATGCCCTCCTCGACGGCAGCTTTGGCGTTGCGCACCGC
This sequence comes from Actinomycetota bacterium, assembly GCA_030863045.1. Lineage (GTDB taxonomy): Bacteria > Actinomycetota > Actinomycetes > Mycobacteriales > Pseudonocardiaceae. The sequence continues at coordinate 362 of JALZCN010000483.1, forward strand.
GTCCTCGATGCGGTGCTTGCGCTCCTTGAGCTCGACCTCGGTCGCCGCCCCGGCCTTGATCACCGCAACGCCGCCGGCCAGCTTGGCCAGCCGCTCCTGCAGCTTCTCCCGGTCGTAGTCGGAATCCGAGTTCTCGATCTCCATGCGGATCTGGTTGACCCGCCCCTGGATCTGCTCCGGATCGCCGGCACCCTCGACGATGGTGGTCTCGTCCTTGGTGATGACCACCTTGCGGGCGCGGCCCAGCAGCGACACGTCGGCGTTCTCCAGCTTGAGCCCGACCTCCTCGCTGATCACCTCACCGCCAGTGAGGATGGCCATGTCGGCCAGCAGCGCCTTGCGGCGGTCACCGAAGCCGGGCGCCTTGACCGCGGCCGACTTGAAGATGCCGCGGATCTTGTTGACGACCAGGGTGGCCAGCGCCTCGCCCTCGACGTCCTCTGCGATGATCACCAGCGGCTTGCTGGACTGCATGACCTTCTCCAGCACCGGGAGCAGGTCCTTGACCGCCGAGACCTTCGACGCGGCCAGCAGGATGTACGGGTCGTCGAGCACGGTCTCCATGCGCTCGGCGTCGGTGACGAAGTAAGGCGAGATGTAGCCCTTGTCGAAGCGCATGCCCTCGGTGAGCTCGAGCTCGAGGCCGAAGGTCTGGCTCTCCTCGACGGTGATGACGCCTTCCTTGCCGACCTTGTCCATCGCCTCGGCGATGAGCTCGCCGATCGACGGGTCAGCGGCGGAGATCCCGGCGGTGGCCGCGATCTGCTCCTTGGTCTCGACCTCCTTGGCCGAGTTCAGCAGCTGCTCCGAGACGGCCTCGACGGCCTTCTCGATGCCACGCTTGAGCGCCATCGGGTTGGCACCGGCTGCGACGTTACGCAGACCCTCGCGCACCAGGGCCTGGGCCAGAACGGTGGCGGTGGTGGTGCCGTCGCCCGCCACATCGTCGGTCTTCTTGGCAACTTCCTTGACGAGCTCGGCCCCGATCTTCTCCCACGGGTCCTCGAGCTCGATCTCCTTGGCAATGCTCACACCATCGTTGGTGATGGTGGGGGCACCCCACTTCTTTTCCAGGACGACGTTGCGGCCCTTGGGGCCGAGCGTCACCCTGACGGCGTCGGCGAGCTGGTTCATCCCGCGCTCGAGACCGCGGCGGGCGTCCTCGTCGAACGCGATCATCTTGGCCATTGCGGTGTGGTCCTCCGGTTATGGGCGCCGCGGGGTGTCCGCGGCAAGGACACGATGCTCGGCCAGGCTCGGTGCCCGCGACGGACGTCCGGCGCTTACCGGACTCACCGTCCCGACCTCGGTGTTGGTACAGCTAGCACTCAAAGGGGTCGAGTGCTAGCCCGTGTTTAGCACTCGGACCGTGAGAGTGCAAGCTGGCTCGTGCGCGGCATCCGGTGTCAGGACACTGTTACGCACTCACGAGCCTGACCTCAGGCAAGATTCGGGAGGTGTCCATCGCGCAGAAACCCCGAACCGTCGACGAGCATGCCCGAATCGTGGCCGCGCTGGTGGCCGCCACTCCGGTAATCCGGCTACCGCTGGTGGAGTGTGCCGGCCTCGCCCTGGCCGAGCCGCTCACCGCAGCGGTGCCGCTACCACCCTTCGACAATTCCGGAATGGACGGTTACGCGGTGCGCTCGGTGGACATCACGCACGCCACCGCCGACGCGCCGGTCCAGCTGCCGGTCACCGAGGACATCCCCGCGGGACGCACGGATTCACCCTTGTTGAAGCCCCACACCGCGCACCGGATCATGACCGGGGCGCCGATGCCTCCGGGCGCGGATGCGGTGGTGCCCGTGGAACTTACCGACGGTGGGCGCCACCAGGTACAGATTTTCGCCGCCCGCTCGCCAGGCGACAGCGTCCGGCCGGCCGGGGGCGACGTGGCGGCCGGCGAGGAGGTCCTGCCGGCCGGCGTGGTGCTGGGGCCGGCACAACTCGGTGTGGCCGCCGCGCTCGGCCGCCCGGACTTGCTCGTGCATCGCCCGGTTCGAGTGCTGGTGCTGTCCACCGGTTCCGAGCTGGTCGTGCCGGGCGCTCCGCTGCAGCACGGGCAGATTTACGAGTCGAACGGCACGATGCTCGCCGCGGCGGTGCGCGAGGCCGGCGGCGAGGCCCAGTTGATGCATTTCGTACCGGACGACGTCGCCGCGCTGGAGGCCGCGCTAGCCCCCCGGCTGGAGGGGATGGACCTGCTGGTGACCTCCGGCGGGGTCAGCGCGGGAGCCTATGAGGTGGTCAAGAGCGCCATGACCGGGCAGGGTGTCGATTTCGGCAAGGTGGCCATGCAGCCCGGCGGTCCGCAAGGGGCCGGCCGTTACCGGGGGGTGCCGGTGGCGGCGCTACCGGGCAATCCGGTGAGCGCTTTGGTGTCCTTCGAGGTGTTCGTCCGTCCGGCGTTGCGGGCCGCGATGGGACTACCGGCGCAGCGGCCTCGGACCATGGCCCGGCTGACCGAGGCACTGGAGTCACCAGCGGACAAGCGGCAGTTCAGGCGCGGCGTAATCGATCCCGCCACGGGCACCGTCGCTGCGATCGGCGGCCCCGCTTCACACCTACTCGCCGCGTTGGCCAGATCCAACTGCCTGATTGACATTCCGGAGAACATCGCGCACCTGGAAATTGGCGAGGAAGTCATGGTCGTACGCACCAGCAGCACGTGATTGCGCACCGTTGCATACACGACGAGATCGACCGGCCGCCGCGCTCCGCCCAAGCGGCAGCCAGCGTCATGTCACCA
>JALZCN010000490.1 GCA_030863045.1 Actinomycetota bacterium
GTGCTGGAGACGCTGACCTCGATCCGCCGCGCCGGTGCTGATCTGGTGCTGGCCTACTGGGCGGTGCAGGCGGCCGGCTGGCTGCGCTGATGGCGCCGTCGCCATGACGGCCGGGCAGCGGCACGACTACCGTCACAGGCATGACGACGCCCCGTCCCCAGCCGGAAACTCGGCCCAAGGAGGTCGAGATCTCCTTCTGGCTCTGGATCAGCACCATCGTGCTCGGGTTGGTCGGCAGTGTGCCCATTCTCTTCCAGTTTGACCAGCTGCGAACTCAGACGATCAGCCAAATGCTTGCCGCCGATCCGGCGCTGGATCGGTCGACGATCGAGAGCGTCGCCACGGGAGCCCTCGTCACTGGAGCGGTGATCGGGCTGTTGTTGGTCGTCGCCCAAGTCATCTTCGTGTTTCTCATGCGCGGCGGTCGCAATTGGGCGCGAATCGTGCTGGCCGTACTCGGCGGTTTGGTCGTACTGTTCGGGCTGGTCGGTTTCGCGGGCACCACGGGCGCGATGAGTGCTGGCTCACTGCTGCAGCTGCTATTGCTGATCGGGGCAATCGTGACCATGTTCCTCCCCGCGGCCAATGCCTGGTTCCGTCCCCGCCACGCCCAGCTGTGACGTGGCGGTCGCGTCACCGTGTCCTGGTCGCTGTGGCTGAGGTCGTGGCCGCCATCGCGCTCGCCTGGTTGACCTGGTGGTGCTGGCATCGCGGGATGATCATCATGGAGGGCAATGGTGTGACATTGCGCCGGGTTGAAGGGGGCTGGTGGGCAGCAGCCACCGGGGCGGCCACGCTGGCCGGCATCCTGGTACTTGACGCGCTGCGTCAGATGACGCTCGTCGCTGCGCCTCGTGCGCCGGCATCCCGCCGAGAATGAGCCGCGATACCGCGCTAGGGGTTGTTGGCGGCCCCGGTCACCTCGACCAGGGGAGCCCCACAGGCGCACGTGTAAGGCTGACCGCCGGACGGGCAATGGCATTCTTCCTCGATCCGAACCCGACAGCCGCATCCCTCATGCTCACAAGTGAGCACGGTACCCTTGCTGTATTGGGTGGATTGTGTCATTCCCAACTCCTGCCTGAACGCCAATACTTGGTATGTGATGGGATGCATATTACTCCGGTTCACCTGGCGCCATGTCAGCATGAACATGACCGGTATAGTTCCTTCGTGCGCCCACCGTCACGTTTGGCGATGATCTGTCGCCGGCTCATCCAGCCGTGCGGCACGACGTGACAGTGACCGAGTCGGCCCGGCTGTTCGACCGGGCCAGCACCGTGATCCCCGGCGGGGTGAACTCCCCGGTGCGGGCGTTCCGTGCGGTCGGTGGCACGCCACGGTTCATGGTCCGAGCATCGGGGCCCTACCTCTGGGACGCCGACGGCACTCGCTACGTCGATTTGGTGTCGTCCTGGGGTCCGATGATTCTGGGCCATGCGCACCCGGCGGTGGTGGACGCGGTGCGCGCGGCCGCGTCACAGGGGCTGTCTTTTGGTACCCCTACCACCGGGGAGATCGAGCTTGCTGAGGAGATCGTGCGTCGGGTCGAACCGGTGGAGCAGGTCCGTCTGGTCAATTCCGGCACCGAGGCGACGATGAGCGCGATCCGGCTGGCCCGCGGCGCTACCGGCCGCTCCGCGGTGGTCAAGTTCGCTGGGCACTACCACGGACATGTCGATGCGTTGTTGGTCGCCGCCGGGTCCGGCATCGCCACCTTCGGGTTGCCCTCCAGCCCCGGTGTCACCGGCGCGCAGGCGGTGGACACGATTGTGCTGCCCTACAACGACCTCGACGCGGCTCGCGCGGTGTTCGCCGTGCGGGGTGAGGAGATTGCCTGCGTCATCGCTGAGGCGGCCGCCGGCAACATGGGCGCGGTACCACCCGATCCTGGCTTCAACGCCGCACTGCTGGAGTTGTGCCACGTCCACGGCGCGCTGCTGGTACTGGACGAGGTGATGACCGGGTTCCGGGTCTCGGCCGCCGGCTGGTTCGGGCTTGAGCACGTGGCAGGTGACCTCTATACCTTCGGCAAGGTGATGTCTGGCGGGCTGCCGGCGGCGGCGTTCGGTGGTTCGGTTGAGTTGATGTCGCACCTGGCACCGGCCGGCCCGGTCTATCAGGCGGGCACGTTGTCCGGGAACCCGGTCGCGGTGGCTGCCGGTTTGACCACGCTTCGAGCCGCCGACCGGGAGGTTTATGCCCGGTTGGACGCGGCGGCCGCTCGGCTGGCCGGGTTGCTCGGCGAGGCATTGGACGCCCAGAGCGTGCCGCACGTGGTCCAGACCGCCGGCTCTTTGCTCAGCGTGTTGTTCACCGGCACCGGTCCGGTGCGTGACTATGCCGGGGTGCAGGCCACCCAGACCTGGCGTTACCCGGCGTTCTTCCACGCCCTGCTCGAGCGCGGCGTCTACGCTGCGCCCAGTGCGTTCGAGGCCTGGTTCGTGTCCGCGGCACTCGACGACGACGCCTTCGGGGTGATCGCCGGGGCACTGCCGCACGCCGCCCGCGCCGCCGCCCACGTGCGGGCGCCCCAAGAACAGAGTCCGCGGTGAGTCGCACCGTGGTTCACCTGCTGCGACACGGCGAGGTGCACAACCCCGACGGCATCCTCTACGGCCAGCTACCCGGTTTCCGGCTCTCCGACGACGGCGTCCGCCAAGCCGAGGCGGTCGCCGCCTATCTCAGCGATCACGATGTGGTGCACGTGGCCGCGTCGCCGTTGGAGCGTGCACAGCAAACCGCAGAGCCGATCGCCGCCCGGCATGGCCTGGCCGTCGTCACCGACGAGCAGCTGATCGAGGCGAGCAGCTTGTTCGAGGGCACCGCGATATCGGTCGGTGACGGGACGCTGCGCAACCCGCGACACTGGCCCAAGCTGTACAACCCCTTCCGGCCGTCCTGGGGTGAGCCGTACCGGGAGATCGCGAGCCGGATGCTCGCCGCGGCGCACCGCGCCCGGGACCGGGCCACTGGACACGAGGCTGTCTGCGTGTCTCATCAGCTACCGATCTGGATATTGCGCCGGTATCTGGATCAGCGACGGCTCTGGCACGACCCCCGGCGCCGGCAGTGTTCGCTAGCGTCGTTGACCAGCCTGGTGTTCGCCGATGAGGTCCTGGTCGAAGTGGTCTACACCCAGCCCGCCGGGGAGTCCGACCCCAAGGTGGCCGGGGCATGACACGTGCGCTGTTGCTCCTGGTAGTGATGATGCTGCTGGCCGGCTGTGCTACCGGAACCGATGCAGTGGCCCGCGGCGGCACCTTCGAGTTCGTCACGCCAGGCGGAAAGACCGAAATCTTCTACGACCCGCCGGCCACCCGGGGAGTGGTTGCCGACCTGGTCGGGGAGAGCCTCACCGAACCCGGCACGACGGTGTCACTTCAGCGCTATCGCGGCCAGGTCGTGGTGCTCAACGTCTGGGGATCATGGTGCGGGCCGTGCCGGGCCGAGGCAGACGACCTGGTACAGGTCGCCACCGCCACGGCGGGTGACGGCGTGCAGTTCATCGGCATCGATGTGCGAGACAGCCGGCAGGCCGGGGCAGACTTCGCCCGTGACTTCGGCCTGACCTATCCGTCGATCTTCGATCCACCCGGCCGGACCCTGCTGGCCCTCAAGGGGATCCCGCGCTCGGTGGTGCCGCTGACGATCGTGCTGGATCGCCAGCACCGGGTCGCCGCAGTGTTGCTGCACGCAGTGCACGCCCAAGATCTGCAACCAATAGTAGAGCGCATCGCCCGCGAGCCATAAGCCCGCATGTCGTGCTCTCGTGTACGCCCTATACACCCCTCGTGCTCACGCCCGGACACCCCTCTGGTCACCTGAACTCGGCTACGTTCTGTTTGGTCACGCGCTTCACCTCAACGTCGACCAGCTGTCGAACCGGCCCCCCCTTTTGCCGCCTCGATGGCCGACAGCGCACCCGGCGTCCGTCGAGACTGACCACGTGGACGACCGTGCTCGCCCGGTCACCAAGGCGCCTGATTGCGCCGTGTGCCATCTCGTCATTCTGGCGAACACACCCGTGAGCCCCGGGTGGGACTGCAGCAGGTTGGTCATCATGTGGGGCACGTACCTGGAGGGCAGAGCTGTGTCGGTAGACCTTGGCAAGATCACTGAGCGGCAGCAGAAGGTGTGGTCAACCGGTGATTTCCACCGGATCGGTGTAGGCCAGGTGGTTGTCGGGGAGATGCTGGTCCGCGCGCTGCATGTGCACGCGGGCGAAAGGGTGCTCGATGTCGCTGGTGGTGCGGGCAATACCGCGCTCGCCGCGGCGCGCCGCTGGGCTGATGTGGTCTGTTCTGATTACGTTCCCGAGCTGCTGCAGCGTGCTGAGCGGCGCGCTGAGGCGGAAGGGCTGCCACTGCGCACCCAGGTCGCCGATGCCCAGCAGCTGCCTTTCGATGACGGTACGTTCGGTGTCGTCACCTCCACGTTCGGCGCGATGTTCGCCCCGGATCAGTCGCGAACAGCGTCCGAGCTGCTCCGCGTGCTGCGGGGAGGTGGCCGGTTGGGCATGGCTAATTGGCTGCCTCAGGGCTGGGCCGGCTTGCAGTTCGGTCTGGTGGCGCAGTTTCTGCCGCCACCACCGGGATTGGCGCCGCCTAGTGTGTGGGGTAACGAGGACTGGTTACGCGAACTGTTCGGTGATCGCGTCTCATCACTGGAGACCAGACGGCAGCACGTGGAGATTTGCTATCACGACACGGCGGGTCTGTTTGAGTTGTTCCGTGAGTGGTTCGGGCCGGTCGCCACGGTCTGGCACGCGCTGGACAAGGCACAGCAGGAGAAGTTCCGGGGCAATTGGATTGCGCTGGCCGAGGACTTCAACGCGGCGCAGGACGGAACATGCGAGATCCACTCGGACTATCTAGAGGTCGTTGCGGTGAAGGCATGACGAGGGTGTTGATCCTGTTGAGCTCGAGGGTAGGCAGTCCGGGCAGCACTGAGGTGAGCAACCGGTGTCAGTCCCAGGCTGGAATTTGGGCTCGTTACCCTCGTTTGGAGTCGGCCGTCGTTGAGGAGGTGTTGCAG
>JALZCN010000496.1 GCA_030863045.1 Actinomycetota bacterium
GCACCACCACGCTGGTTGGCTCGCGCAATACGAGAGCCGAGCCGGGTGCGGCAAGCGCGACCGACGAGACCGACGCCCCCGCCGTGGGCGACGCCGATGAGAACGATCCCGAATCCGGCGCACCGGCGGACGCATGCTTAGACGACCCTGCATCTCCCGAGCCAGACGGCAGCGCTGAGCGGGTTGACCCGAACAGCAGTGCCGTCTAGTTCGCCGAACACCAGAGCGGGGAAGAGCCGGGTCGCCGACCCGTACACTCGGCGAACGGGCGGGATCGCAGCGAGGGAGCGGGATGGCCAGGCGGGTGGGCTGCGGCGACGGTGACAACGAGGCGGACGTGATCGTGGTCGGGGCTGGACCCGCGGGTTCGACGGCGGCCGCCTACCTGGCCCGCGCCGGGCTGGACGTGCTGCTGCTGGAGAAGTCCACGTTTCCTCGCGACAAGGTGTGCGGGGACGGGCTGACCCCCCGCGGCGTCAAGCAATTGATCGACCTGGGCATCGACACCAGCACCGAGGCCGGCTGGTTGCATAACCGGGGCCTGCGGGTGGTGGGCGGGGGAACAACGATCGAACTGCCGTGGCCCGACCTGGCCAGTTTCCCCCCGTACGGCGCGGTCCGCCAACGGCTGGACTTCGACGAGATGCTGGCGCGGCACGCCGAGAAGGCCGGCGCCCGGCTTTGCGAGCTCAGCACTGTCACCCAGGCGATCACCGACGGGCGTACCGGTCGGGTGGTCGGGGTGCAGGGCCGGCAGGGGTCGGACAAGCAGCCGATGACTTACCGCGCCCCGCTCACGCTCGCCTGCGACGGGGTCAGCGCCCGGCTCGCGCTCAGCCTGGGGATGGACAAGCGAAACGACCGCCCGATGGGTGTCGCGGTACGGCGCTACTACACCAGCCCCCGCACTCACGATGACTTCCTGGAAAGCCACCTGGAGCTGTGGGACCACACCAACCCGGAGCTGCCCACGCTGCTGCCCGGTTACGGCTGGATCTTCGGGATGGGCGATGGGACGTCCAACGTCGGCCTGGGCATCCTGTCGACGTCCACGGCCTACGGCAAGACCGACTACCGGGCGCTTTTGCGGTCCTGGTTGGACGGCACCCCGCAGGAGTGGGGTTTGCGCGAGTGCAACGCCACCGGCAAGATCGCTGGTGCCGCCCTGCCGATGGGTTTCAACCGCACTCCGCACTACCGTGACGGCCTGCTGCTGGTCGGGGATGCCGGCGGCATGGTGAACTCGTTCAACGGTGAAGGCATCGCCTATGCGATGCAGTCCGCCCGGCTCGCCGCGGAGTGCACCGTGCAGGCCTTGGCTCGGCCGGACGGACCGGCCCGGGAACACGCGCTGCGGCGTTACCCGGCCGCGCTGCGCGAAGAGTTGGGGGGTTACTTCCGGTTGGGAAACGTCTTCAGCCGGCTGATCGGCCACCCGCAGGTGATGCGGGCCGCGACCCGCCACGGCTTGAAACGCGCCACCCTGATGCGTTTCCTGCTCAAGCTGCTGGCCAACCTCTACGACAGCCGGGAAGGCGACGCGATGGACCGGGTGATCACGGCCATGACCAGGCTGGCGCCCAGCGCCTGATCAACAAGCCGTCCGATCAGGATAAAGCCTGATCGCAGCTGAATTTTAGGTTAGCCTCGAGGCAGCGCGTGACCAGCTCGCACGTAGGGTAGAGGCGGGAACGTCACGACGAACGGGAGGAAGGGACGCGAGTGCTGCAGCCCTACGTTCCTCTGGTGCTGATGTTGTTGTTGGCGGGGGGTTTCGCGGTTTTCTCCATCCTCATTGCCCCCCATGTCGGGCCGCGGCGGTACAACCGGGCCAAGCTGGACGCCTACGAGTGCGGTATCGAGCCGTCCCCACAACCGGTGGTGGGCGGCGGGCGGATGCCGGTGGCGTACTACCTCACCGCGATGCTGTTCATCCTTTTCGACATCGAGATGGTGTTTCTCTACCCGTTCGCGGTGGCCGCGGACTCGCTAGGGCTGTTCGGCCTGGTGGAGATCGCACTGTTCATCGTGACCCTCGGCTTTGCCTACGCCTACGTCTGGCGACGCGGCGGGCTGGACTGGAACTGACCATGGGTTTAGAGGAGAAGCTTCCCAGCGGGATCCTGCTGACCAGTGTGGAGAAGCTGGTCAACTGGACTCGTAAGTCATCGCTGTGGCCGGCCACATTCGGTCTGGCCTGCTGCGCGATCGAGATGATGACCACCGGGGCGCCCCGGTATGACCTTGCCCGATTCGGTATGGAGGTGTTCCGGGCCTCCCCCCGCCAGGCCGACCTGATGATCGTCGCAGGCCGGGTAAGCAACAAGATGGCCCCGGTGCTGCGGCAGGTCTATGACCAGATGCCTGAGCCCCGCTGGGTGCTCGCGATGGGCGTCTGTGCGTCCAGCGGAGGGATGTTCAACAACTATGCGATCGTGCAGGGCGTGGACCACATCGTCCCGGTCGATATGTACCTGCCCGGTTGCCCGCCACGTCCGGAGATGCTCATCGACGCGATCCTCAAATTGCACGACAAGATCATGGACGAACCGCTGGGACCGAAGCGGGCGGCCCTGAAGGCCGAACGGGGTGAGCGCACCGAGCTGCTGCCTTCCTCGGTGCGGTACGGCCCGCAAAAGGAGCCCAGGCCGTCGGGAAGCGGCCGTTCCCAGGTCGTCGAAGCTCGGAAGCAGTGAGCGGCGTGGCCGACAAGGACGATGGCAAGGACCTCAAGCTCGGCCGACAGACCTCGGCGGAGATGAGTTCCGCCGAGCAAGACGAATACGAGGCTCGGGGGGGTGTGGCCGCTGGCCGGGCCCGGCAAGGCATGTTCGGCGTTCGCGGCTGGGGAGACACCTCCGGCTACGGTGGGCTGACGCTGCCGGCCTACGCACCGGCGCCTGCGCAACGTCCCTACGGCGGCTGGTTCGATGAGGTCACCGACGAACTGCTCGCCGCGATGCAGGAGCGTGGGGTGCCCGAAGTGGCCATTCAGCAGGTCACCGTGGATCGCGGGGAGATCACCTACTACGTGCGCCGGGAACATCTAGTGGCACTGTGCCGCACCCTGCGTGACGATCCCGCGTTGCGTTTTGAACTGTGCAGCTC
>JALZCN010000500.1 GCA_030863045.1 Actinomycetota bacterium
GCAGTGTGGTGTGGGATCGGCCGCCCGAGCCGTCTGAGGCGCCGAAGAGAATCCGGGCCAGCTCAACCCGGCGCCGCTGGCCGCCGGACAGCGTGCGCAGCGGCTCGACCAGTACCCGTTCTGGCAACCCGAGACTAGCGCAGATCCTCGCCGCCTCGCTCTCGGCGGCGTAGCCTCCCAGCGCCGAGAACCGGTCCTCCAGACGGCTGTAGCGGCGTACCGCCCGGCCTTGTTCGTGGCGGTCGACCAGTTCCGCCATCTCCGATTGCGACTTCTCCATCTCATGGAGCAGCTGGTCGAGTCCGCGTGCCGACAGCACCCGATTCCTGGCGGATACCGAGAGGTCACCCTCGCGAGGATCCTGCGGTAGGTAACCCAACTCCCCGGTGCGGCGGATCTGGCCTGCGTAAGGTTGGCATTGTCCGGCCAGCACCCGCAGCGTCGTGGTCTTGCCTGCGCCGTTACGGCCGACCAGGCCGATCCGGTCGCCGGGTTGTACCCGCAGGGTTGCTTCGGCCAGCAGGATGCGGGATCCAGCGCGCAGTTCAAGGTCAGTTGCTGCGATCACGGTGAGGTGACTCCAAAGGTGGTCGCCCGGCAGGGGTGAATTCCCCACGCGCCGCAGCGCCCGGGGCGAGCGGCACATCAGCTTGTCGCGACCACGTAGCCATCCTACCGTCGCCCGCATCCGGATTAGGGCGACGGGCGAGCTCCCGTCCGATTGCCTGCGTTTGATCTTGACGATGTGGTGAGTTACGGCCGTTCTGGCGCACCACATCATCAAGGACATCGCAGGGTGAGTTGGACTTCAACGCAGCGGGCGCGGTGCGCGGCCTGGTCCAGGACGGCGCGGCGGGGTTCTGGGATGTCCAGGATGCGGGGCTCGGCACGGCCGAGAAGCGGGGCCAACCTCGGGTCGGCAGCCACGGTGCGTAGTGCGGCGGTATCCCCGCCGAGAACGACGGCGTCCAGCTCCGCGACGCGGGGTAGTAGTACTCGTGCCGCGGTGTCAGCCGCGGCCCGCAGTGCCACGCGCGCTTGGCCCTCCCGTCGCCGCGCGAAACGCTGCTGCGACTGCCCGCCCGCCGCGGAACGACCGTGTACCAGCCGGCTGCCGGTGCTGGAGGTGAGCACCACCCCGCCGCGGGCTATCCCGGCGCTATATCCCCCTAGGCGCACCAAGAGCAGCCCGATCGTGCGCGGCTCCATGAGGTGGTCGAGCAGCTCGGCCACGGCCAGACCGGCCCGTTGCCCGGCTGGTGCCACCAGCGGGCCGAAGGGAACCGGAATCACCGCCGTCGCGCCGTCAACGGCCGCCACATCGACTCGCGTCGGCGTGACCGTGGTGGCCATCGCTCCTCCGTGCCCACTGGCGAATCGCTCCAGGAATCGGGCCAACCGTTCGGGTTCCACCTCCACCGCGTGCCCACCGCCGGCAAGCTCTCGGACCACTGACGCAGCCTACGGCTGCTCGTGGGTGGCAACGCGCCCAACAGCATGCATGGCCACTTCCGAACACGCGCTAGCGTGCAGGAGTGATCGACGTGCTGGTTGCCGGGGGCGGGCCGGCGGGATGGGCGGTGGCAGCGGCATGCGCGCGGCTGGGATTGAACACCCAGCTGGTGGATCCTGCGCCCGACCGGCCGTGGCGGGCCACGTACGGGTCATGGCGGGGCGAGCTGCCCACCGACGCTGACGCAGCGGTGGCCGCGACGGGCCGCGGCGAGGCGATCGGCACCACCGGGCATCAGTTGGGCTGGGAATACGTGGTGTTGGACAACGCTGCGCTGCGGGACGGGTTCGCAGCCGCACCGGTCAGCGTGGTGAAGGGTCGGGTGCGCGATGCACGCCCGGACGCACACGGCGTCTCCGTGAGCCTTGACGGCCGCCAATTGCGAGCAGCCATCCTGCTCGACGCAACAGGTGCGGCGCGCTCAGTGCTCGGCGCTTCCCCACGGGCGTCGGCTGCGGAGCAGACTGCAGTGGGTGTGCTGGTCGACGCCGATGCGGCACGAAATCTGGTGACGCCAGGCAGTGCGTTGTTCATGGACTGGCGGCCACATCACGGCGAGGCGGGATGGCCCACCTTCCTCTACGCGGTGCCGGTGACATCGGATCACGTGCTTTTAGAGGAAACCTCACTGGCGCGCCGTCCGGGACTCGGGCTGGCGGTGCTGCGTCGCCGGCTGCACGCCCGGCTGGCCCACCACGGGATCGCGGTGCCAACCGGCGGCGAGGAACGGGTGCGCATACCGGTGGATCGTCCGTTACCGCAAGCCCGGGTCTGGCGCGGCCCGGTGGTGCCGTTCGGAGCGGCCAGCCCACTGGTGCATCCCGCCACCGGTTACAGCGTGGCGACAGCGTTGCAGTTGGCCCCTCGGGTGGCCACCGCCGTCCATGAAGCATTACAGCGCGGCGGTTCCGCGGCGGCCGGGGCCGCCGCCTGGCGGACGGTGTGGAGCCCCGCTGCGCTGGCGGTGCACACACTGCGGCGGCGCAGCCTCGAATCGCTGCTGCGCTTCCCGCCCCACCTGGTACCGAACTTCTTCGACGTATTTTTCGCGCTACCGCAGCGCCACCGCTGGGCCTACCTCACCGGCCGCGAGGACGTCCAGGGCAGCGCCGCCGCGATGGGCGCCCTGTTCGCCGCATCCCCGTGGTGGCTTCGTCAGCGATTGGTGCTTGGCGCACTCGACCCACGCAATCCAATAGCCATCGGAGGATGAACACCGCGAGACTTGCCCGCGCCCATTATCGGATTGGGAAGGGGGGTTGTAGCCACCACGGCTCCTCGGACAGCTCGACGGTGGTGACCGTTACTGCACCCGTCCGCCGCCGGTGCTGTCACGGGTGCGGAACGCTGATGTTCACCTCTACTTCGGGCTTCACCTTCAGCACGCCAAGCGGGGCGGAATAGGGCTTGACGCCGAATTTGCGCTGGTCAAGGACGAACTTGGCGTTCCAGCGCGCCCCGTCGTCGCGAGCCTCGACCGAGATCGGGCTCGTCACTCCATGCAGCGTCAATTCTCCCTCGATGCGCGCCCGATCGCCGTCGCGAACCACCGACACCGAGCGAAATTGGATCTTCGGATACTTCCGCGTTTCCAGCGTCTTCTCGGTGTTGCGCTCGATGTCCTTACGGTTGGAGTCGGAAATATCATCCGTTACCCGCAGGGAGCTCGGATCGAAGTCGGCGGTGATGCCGTCGTCTTCCCCAATGTCCAGCGACAAGTTCGTCACTTTCAGGGTCACGTCGTGGCCGAATGAAGTCAACAGGCCCTCGCGAAAAACCGAAACCCGGCAGTCCACCGTCTTGGCGTCGAAAGTTGGCACCGGATCAGGTTAGCGGGGGGAGCACAAAGAGTCACACGGGGTCCAGATCGACGGCGGACGGCTGGATCGCCTCAGCCAGCTGCTGCACGTCGGGGAGGCCCTCCCCATCGGCGTGCAAGGCGATGAATGCGAAGTCCCGGTACCAGGACAGCCCTACCACCAGGGCTTGCCCGCCCGCTAGCGGTGCCATCGGGAAAGTCTCCTCCAGCTCCGCGCCATCCAGTGTGAACGGGACGCTCGGCAACGGGATGCTGGTCACCATGAGATCGAACAGCAACGAGGCGACCTGACCGGCCGCTGGCGCCGCCACTCGGTGTACTGCGGGTGGCAACCGGTCGGCCAGCAGCGGTATGGCGCCGGGGCCGCGGCTGCCTCCGGTGGCTTTGTTCTGTTCCATGGCGAGCCGAATCATGAGCAGCTGCTTGCTGGGATCGGGCTCACCGATCGGCAGCTCGCAGAGGTAACCGGACAGCCGATTCCCCCCGATGCGATTACGCGACCTCGCGCGCTGGCTGACCGGGATAAAGGCGCGCAGAACCAAGCCCTCGACGGGATCGCCGCGCGAGATGAGCCACCGTCGCAATGCCCCGGTGACCACCGTCAGCAGGACGTCGTTCACTGTGCCGCCGTAGTGGGACCGGATCCGGCGTACCTGCCGGAGATCGAGCTGGGCCGTCGCCAACACCCGCCGGCCCGATGAAGTGATCAACAGCGGGGAGTCCGGTGGGGGTAGCCGGACGCTGCGGAGCACCGAAGCGGCGATGCTGGTCGCCTTGGCCAACTGGCCTACCGCGTCGCCCACCGTGTCGGGCGCGTCTTCGGTCAAGCCCAACAGCCGCGACCGCACACTCGGCTCCGTCGAGGGTGGCGCCCCTTCGGTGAGGGTGGTGGCATCGCCTCGCGGCCTGAACCCGTCCAGCACCTGGATGCCGATCTCCAGCGCGTTGAGCCCGTCGCCGAATGCGTGATGCGTCTTGACCAGGACCGCGAATCGACCTCTTTCGAGCCCCGACATCACGTGGAACTCCCACAGTGGGCGGTTTCGCGGCAGCGGTCGGACCATCAGCTCCGCAGCCAATGTGGCCGCCTCGGCGCGGCCGCCGCGACCGTCGAGGTGATGAAGCTGGATGTGATCCTTGGCGCAGAATCCGGCGTCATCCGCCCACGTCGCTGGGGCTAGTGGAGAGGACGCTGGTTGTACTCGTTGACGCAGTTGCGCAAGCCCCTGGGCCCGGTCTGCCAGCAGAGCGGCTATTTGACCTGGATTTCCCGGCTGTGCCGGCCGGAAGATCGCCAACCCACCGAGGTGCATCGGCGACACGTCACGGTCCAGGCACAAGAACGCCGTGTCCAGTCCGGTAAGCCGCACTGCAGAAGCTTCGCACAACGGGGGGAGGCCCACCGGGATGACGACCGCGTAGGTCGTGCATGATCATACCCGTGCAGGTGCTGATCGACGCGGACAACCTCAACGAACCGCGGCTGCGCCTGCTCGTCGCGGCGCTGAACGCAGCACCCGCGGCTCACGTCGTGGTGGTCGGCGCGGTGGCGGCGTTAGATGCGGTCGACTGGCCTCCGCAGGCTCAGGTCATTCCGGCCAGCGGCTGGCAGGGCGCGGATCTACTGCTCGCCCGCGCCTACCGCACCGATGACCGACCGTTATTGTTGGCTACCGGCGACGGGGACTTTGCGCAACTGGCACGACGTCACCCCGGCCCGGTGCTCCTAGTCGGAGGGATGTCAAACCGCTCACGGGCGTTTGCAGGTCCGAGGATCACTACCACCGACCCAGCCGCCGACGGCGGCACCCTGCTGCGATCGTGGCTGGCGCGCTGCACGGCGCTGTGATCGACGCTTTCTGATCGCGGTCTTGGGCGCAAGTCGCAGTTATTCCGCCGCAAATTAGTGCAGTCTGTTCCAGAAAGCAGCCACGACTGGCCGGACCCATACGAAGGAGAATCGTGTCGACGCTGTTCAGCCGCATCATTGAGGGTGAGATTCCGGGGCGGTTCGTGTGGCGGGACGAACGCTGCGTGGCGTTTCTCACCATCACCCCGTTACGGCCTGGGCACACGCTGGTCGTCTCCCGGGATGAGGTCGATGAATGGACGGACGCGGACGACGACCTCGTGGCCCACCTCATGGTGGTGGCGAAGCACATCGGTGCCGCTCAGAAGACGGGCTTCGCCGCGCCGCGGGCCGGGCTCATGATCGCCGGATTCGAGGTGCCGCACCTGCATCTGCATGTTTTCCCCACATGGGGTACCGACGACTTTGACTTCGACAGGACCGACCGTAGTCCCGACCCCGCCGCACTCGACGCGGCCGCGAGCACGCTGCGCAAGGCCCTGCGAGAGGCGGGGCACGGCGACTACATACCTAGCTGATTCCTCAAGATGTCGGCTGCGCCGCTAGGCGAGGTGCGCACCGGCCCATGATCGCGACAGCGATTGCGATCGGTCTCGGCGTGGGACTCGTCGTGGGTGGGCTCGGTGGCGGCGGGTCCGTCCTGACCGTGCCCGCACTGGTCTTCCTGCTCGGGGAACCTCCGCACAGTGCTGCGACGGCCAGCCTGGTCATCGTCGGAGTCAGCTCGGTGTTCGGCCTGTTCGCTCGTGCCCGGGCGGGACAGGTCCACTGGCTTTACGGGTTGAGCTTCGGCGCCATCGGGATGCTCACCGCGGTGGGGGGCACCGTGCTCAGCCGCCGACTCAACCCGAATGTCTTGTTGCTGGCCTTCGCTGTGTTGATCTTGCTTGCAGCCTTCTCCTTGTTTCGACGTACCCCGGAACCGGCCGCCGCGCCGCCCGGGACAGAACCCTCTCGCTCCGGGCTCGCTCGCGTCACGAGATCGATCAAGATTGTGCTCGCCGGCTCGGTGGCCGGCCTCGCAACCGGACTGTTCGGCGTCGGCGGGGGGTTCCTCGTTGTTCCCGCACTCGTCGTGGTGCTGGGTTGGCCCATGCCCATCGCGGTCGGCACGTCATTGCTGGTCATTATGATCAACTCAGTTGCCTCGCTGAGTGTACGCGTCGCTACCGATTCCTTCCATTGGTCAGTGATCATCCCGGTCACTCTCGCCGCAGTCATCGGAACCCTGCTCGGCAAGAAAATCACCGACCAGGTCTCCAGCACGTTCCTGTCTCGGGCGTTCGCCACGCTGCTGGTCGCAGTGGCCGCCTACACCGCCACAAGGTCGGTGATAGCCCTGGGGTAACCCTGTCAGACAATTTGGCCGCCGGGGCTGATAGACGGCCACGGCCGGTTGTGCTTCGCTAGCTTTCATGCTCACCCGCGACCTCGCCGGCCGCGCGTTCTGCGTGTGCCTGATCGCGGTCACCCCCCTGTCGGTGGACGACCGGCTGTGTTGCTGGCTTTCCGTCTCCTGACCGCGACCAGTACTGCCACCGCTGCCAGGCATCCGTGTCATCCCGGCAACAGAAGGCCATCCGTGAGCATCCCCATCATCAGCCGGCTCAGCGCTCGCCGCGCCACCGAAGCCGCGACTTTGTTCAACGTCGCGGACCGAGCGCACTCCCAGCACCCCGTCCTGCGCCGCCTCACCGCGGCAACTTCCCGAATCGCGGACGCCATCACTGCGGCCAACGACGGCCGAGTGCCGTTCTAGGCGTTTGCCGAAGGAGTCAGCGGCCGGAAACTGCGCAGCCGCAGGCTGTTGGACACCACGAACACCGAGGACAGCGCCATCGCGGCTCCGGCGATCATAGGATTGAGCAGGCCGGCTGCGGCCAACGGAAGCGCCGCGGCGTTGTAGCCAAAAGCCCAAAACAGGTTGCCCTTGATGGTCCGCAGGGTGCGTCGCGACAGCCGGATCGCGTCGGCGGCCACTCGCAGGTCACCGCGCACCAGAGTCACGTCGCTGGCCTCGATGGCCGCGTCGGTGCCAGTGCCCATGGCTAGTCCCAGGTCGGCCTGGGCCAGCGCCGCGGCGTCGTTGATGCCATCGCCGACCATCGCCACGACCCGGCCGGCGCATTGGAGCCGGCGCACCTCCTCGACCTTCCCCTCGGGCAGCACCCCGGCGATCACCTCTTCGATACCCACCTCGGCGGCGACTGTGCGGGCGACGGTCTCGTTGTCGCCAGTGAGCAGCACCGGGGTCAGACCCAGGCCGCGCAGCTGGCGCACTGCCTCGGCGCTGCTCGGCTTGACCGTGTCGGCCACCGTGAGCACGCCCCGCACCTGGCCGCCCCAAGCCACGGCCACCACCGTCCGACCGTGCCGCTCCGCCGTCGCCGCATCTGCTACCAATTGATGAGGAAGTGGCATCGCCCACTGCTCGACCAGCCAAGCCAGCCGACCCACGAGCACCACCGCGCCATTCACTTCGCCGTGCACGCCCAGTCCCCGCGCGGAGCGGAAACCGACCACCGTGGGCAATTTGCCCAGCCGGTGCCGGCCCCCGGCGGCGATCGCGGTGGCGATGGGGTGTTCGGAGGCGTCCTCCACGGCGGCGGCCCGGCGCAGCACCTCGTCGGCGTTCTCGGCGGCTGCGGGCAGCACATCGACCAGAGTCATCCTGCCGGTGGTGATGGTGCCGGTCTTGTCCAGCAGTACGGTATCCACCCGCCGGGTAGACTCCAGCACCTCAGGCCCCTTGATGACGATGCCCAACTGCGCACCGCGGCCGGTCCCGACCAGGAGGGCAGTGGGTGTCGCCAACCCGAGGGCGCACGGACATGCGATGATCAGCACCGCGACCGCGGCGGCGAACGCCGTGCCAACCGGGGCGCCGATGACCAGCCAGACGGCCAGGGTGAACACCGCGAGTGCGATCACGGCCGGCACGAACACCGCCGAAACCCTGTCGGCCAGCCGCTGCACCCTGGCCTTGCCGCTCTGCGCTTGCTGCACCAGGTGCGCCACCTGCGCAAGGCGGGTATGCGCACCGACCCTGGAGACCCGCACCTGCAGGCGACCGGACACGTTCACCGTCCCCCCGGTGACTGGAAAGCCGAGGCTCACCTCGATGGGTACCGACTCGCCGGTCAGCATGCTCTCATCAACGGCGGACGCCCCTTCCACCACTTCGCCGTCGGTGGCGATCTTCTCTCCCGGGCGAACCACGAACTCGTCCCCGACCACGAGCCGGTCTACCGGGATGCGCATCTCCCTGCCGCCCCGCAGCACCGAGGCGTCCGAGGCACCAAGGTCCAGCAACGCGCGCAACGCTGCACCCGCTCGCCGCTTGGCGCGCGCCTCGAAGTAACGACCGGCCAGTAGGAACACAGTGACACCGGCGGCAACCTCGAAGTAGAGCCGGCCATGGGAGTCATGGTCCGACGGGCTGCCCGGGTACAAAGAGATCAAGCCGCCGCTACCGACGTACCACACATAGCAGCTCCACAGAAACGCAACCAGCACACCCATCGAGATCAAGGTGTCCATGGTGGCCACGCCGTGCCGCAGGTTCCGCCAGGCGGCGCGGTGAAAGGGCCATGCCCCCCACACCGCCACCGGGGCAGTAAGTACCAGCGACAGCGACTCGACGCTGTGCGACAGCGGGACCCCCAGCACCATCATCGCCATCGCTATCGCGATCACCGGGATGGCCAGTACGGCACTTCCTACCAGTCGTTGCCGTAGCGCCCCGAATTCGGCGCCATCGGTGTTGTTTCCGGGGCCGGTGTCAAGGGGGGCGTCGGCAGGTAACGCAGCGGTGTAGCCAGTGTGCGCGACGGTGGCTACCAGGTCCTCAGGTGTGACACCGTCGGCGTAGCTGACTTGCGCCTTCTCCGTGGCGTAATTGACGCTGGCGCTCACTCCGTCGAGCCGGTTGAGCC
>JALZCN010000506.1 GCA_030863045.1 Actinomycetota bacterium
GCTGCGGTCTGTGCGGTGTCAAGGACACGGTGATGGAACCGGTAACCAAGGCGGTCCTCGCCACCGCTGGGGACAAGATGCGTCGGGCGGGAGGCGGCTTGGCGTAGCTCGCCCACCAGCGCCCGCAGCTGGATCCACCGGCCGCACGGTGTCCGGATCTGCACCTGTTCGGGCGGTGTTTCGGGCACGAGGTCGCAGCGATCGGCGTAGGCCCGGGCGATAGAGCGAATCAGGCGCAGCGCGGCGATGCCGTCACCGGCAGCGTGATGAACGTTGAGCATCACCACGTCGCCCTCGCCATGACGGGCAAGACGGACGCGCAGCGGTGGCGATGCCACCAACGGCATCGCCAGGCTCTGCAACTCGGCCCGGGCGGTCTGAAGGGCGTCGTCGTCGGCACACACGACGACATCGAGGGGGTCAATATCAGGTGCGGGGGTGATCTGCCACTCATACCCAGAACGTCGCTGACGGGCAGCGGCGACCCGCGCGCAAGCTCGGGGATGTCTGGCCAGTGCCACTGCCACGGCCTGCCGCAGGCGCTCTTCGGCGACGGTGCCACTGAGACGGACTTCCAAGTGGACGCTGCACGGCTCGGACACCGAGTCGAGTAGATAGCTGGCCTCGTCGAGGGCGCAGAGGGGTCGCCGCCCTGCTGCGGCGTCCGAGCTTGTCTGCGCCTGATCGACCCGCAAGGTGCCGACGAAATCCTGCTGCTCCGGTTGTGGCCAGTATGCGGTGCTTTCGACCGGCAAAGTGGCTAGGCGGTCTGTCATGACGGTGCTCCTCGTTGCGATCTCGCAGGGCGACGCCGGTCAATGCGCCACGCCGGCCAGCGCGAAAAACTCCTGCCGGGAGCGGGCGTCCTCACGTAGTCGCCCGTGCAGTGCTGAGGTCACGGTGCGCGAGCCGATGGCTCGCACGCCGCGTAGTGACATGCACAGGTGCTCGGCCTCGATCACCACGCCAACCCCTTTGGGGGCCAGATGCTCCTGCAGCCCGTCGGCGACCTGCTGGGTCAGGCGCTCCTGTACCTGCAGGTCCCGAGCGAACAGGTTGACCACACGGGCCAGCTTCGACAGCCCAACAATGCGCTCACCGGGCAAATAACCGATGTGGGCGACCCCGTAGAACGGCAGCAGATGGTGCTCGCACAGCGAGTGCACGGGGACGTTCTTGGCGAGCACCAGCTCGTCATAGCCCTCGTCGTTGGGGAAGGTCGTCAGATCGAACTTCCGCGTAGTGAGCAACTCGGCATAGGAGTGGGCGACTCGTCGCGGCGTATCGGACAACCGTTCAGAGGTCGGGTCCTTGCCCAGGGCCACCAGTAGATCGGCCACCGCCTGCTCCACAGCCGGCAAGTCCAGGCTCTCGCGGGAAGGGACTACGCGAAGGCTGCGGTGGCACGTGGGTAATGGCCGCTTGGTAGGCGATCCAGTTGCTTCGATGATGCTCATTTGTTGGTCCTTTGTTAGGGGTCTGGAGGGCTTGGCGCCGCGGCGCCGCCCCAAGCCCTCCAGGGATCTGCGTTCTGGGTAGGGGCAGGGAACGCAGACCAGTCAGGGCGCGATCACGCTCGTCTAGGACGTGCGCCAGCCGGTCGCGTAACGGGTGGCCAGCCGGGCCAGGGCGACCGCGCCGACGAACAACCCGAAATCACGCAGCGCGATGTCGAAATAATTCGGGAAGGTCAGCAGGTTGACGATGATTCCGGCCAGCCAGGCCGCCACCAGCCAGGCACCGAACCGTGGCGCTATCGCGACCGCGATCCCTGCCACGATCTCGATCACGCCAACGGCGTACATCGCGTGCTGCGCGGTGCCGGGCACGATGCCATCAATCCACGGGGCTAGATAGATCGGCCAATCCACGAGCAGGTTTGTGAACTTGTCGAGCCCAAACAGGATTGGCGCCACGGTGAAGACTGTGCGCAGCAGCAGGAAGGCCTGATAGGCGGGGTCGGACAGGGCCGGTGTTCGACGTCGACACACCGGTGGTAATCATGCATTCTCCTAACGGTGAGATGGTGTGCTAATACAGATTTGGCCAGGACTCGGGGCCATTACGCCGCGCCTGGTTGAGGGTTTGGGGCGATGTGGACGGTCAGCTGACCACTTGGTGGGGAGACTGGCCGGACAGGCGTCGTGGTCATGCGGCCACCTCCGCGGTCGCCGGGGCAGTGTCCGCCGCATGGCCATCGCGGGAGGAATGACCAGCACCGGACAGGTCGCGTGCCGCATGCAGTACCAGCTCACCGATCGGTGCTGCAGTTTATGGACCCGCGGGCCATGGCCGACCACCAGCAGGTCGGCACTGTCGGCCTCGCCGACGAGCCCCGGGCCAGCCGGCCCGGGGACCAGGCTTTGCCGCACGGCAACCCGCGCTGCCCCGTCAGGTACCCGCGCCAATGCGGCCGCCACAACGTGGGCGAGCTCCCGCTCGACGCGGGCTTTTTGCTCGGCTTCTGGTGGCACTGGCTCGCCGGTGACCGCTGCTTCCCGCCTCTTGGCCACTATCGGTGTCCAGCAGCGGACTGCACGAACCTGGCCGCCGATCCGGGCGGCGTGCGCCAGAGCCCACCGCAACGCGGCGTAGCTGGCCGGGGAGCCGTCGGCACCGACCACCACTGTCGGCCTCCCCATCTCAGCCTCCTTAGCAGCGGACCCTTCTATGTCCATGATGTGCTAACGTTAGAACTCTCTCGGCTGTTTCGTCAACAGGAGCTGTTTATAGATGGAGTCCTGGGATGCCCAGATCTCGGCGGTCGCCGCACTCGGTGAGCCGACCCGCCGCCGGCTGTACGACTACGTGGTGCGCCAGCCCGAACCGGTGAGTCGCGACGATGCTGCCGCTGCGTTGAAGCTGCCGCGCACCACCGCGGCGTTTCATCTCGACCGGCTGGTCGACGATGGCCTGCTCGACGTGGTTTACCAACGCCTCACCGGCCGCACCGGTCCTGGCGCGGGACGGCCGGCCAAGCTGTACCGGCGGTCAAATCAGCACGTAGCCGTGTCGCTGCCCCAACGCCGCTATGACCTAGCCGGGCGGCTGTTGTCCAGCGCCCTGGACCACAGCGAACGCTCCGGAGATTCTCCGCGCGCGGCTCTTGACCAGCGTGCCTACCAGCTGGGTAAGGAACTCGGCGACACGGCCCGCAGTACCGCTGGCGACCCGGATACCCGAGAGACCGTACTGGGCGTGCTTGAGGCATACGGTTTTGAACCGCGCGTCGAAGGCGGCGACGTCACGCTCGGCAACTGCCCGTTCCACACCCTCGCGCAGGACTACACCGAACTCATCTGCGGAATGAACTTACGCCTACTCGATGGGCTCCTCGACGGCCTGGCCACCACCGGGTTGACCGCCCATCTGGATCCCACCCCACCTCGCTGCTGCGTCCGCCTCCAACCCGCCGACGCCGGATCAGATCGATCCCCAACCCAGAAGCCGAGCTAGCCGATGGACCCGTACACATCTATGACGGCTTCACCCGGCCATTAAGCAAGCGTATCCACCTCCAATGGGTATGACTCCGTTGGAAGGGCTGGAGTGACGGCGCCCAGGCTAGTGATCTCCTCAGTTTTCTCCGCGGTTGACTGGCTCGCTGCGTGAGTGAGTACAGCCTCCACATCTGACACCCGAGTGAAGGAACGGGTACAGCGAATTCTTTCATTTAGGGCGGCGGGTGTGCCCTGCGAAGGCTCACCATGGACTAGTGAGCGATTGACCTTGCGGGATCTTCTGCGGGAATTGACTGGGTGGAAAACCGGCACGACAACGCTTTGGTGGACGAGCGCGGGCAGCTGGTCACCGAACGCCGCATCAGCAATGACATCACCGGCGAGTGCTGGTGGAGCTGCTGGCCGAGCATGGTGACCAGGCCGCAGATTCGATCCGGTCACGATCGAGCCAGCCGCGTGGCTAGAGTCTTCGATCATGGACATGACACCAACCCGCAGGGTGCGCACTAAGCAACCCAGGTCATCACCGCCAGCAGGGCGGTAGGCACCGATGGCTATCCCGTCCGGATCCGCCGAATCGTTCACAAGCGGCACCGAAGCACCGCATAGACAGACACCACATCGCATCCTCGCTGCCGCCTGTATCGGCAACGCGCTGGAGTGGTACGACATCGTGGTCTATAGTTACTTTGCGAGCTTTATCGCAAAGGTCTTCTTCCCCACCCACGATCCGACGAGTTCGCTGCTGCTCGCACTGGGCACCTTCGCCGTGTCATTCCTGATCCGGCCCGTCGGCGCGATCATCCTGGGTTCATACGCCGACCGAGCCGGCCGTAAACCCGCGCTGTCACTGTCGATCTTGCTGATGGTCCTCGGCACGTTCCTGATCACCGCCATGCCTTCCTACGAGACGATCGGCATCATCGCTCCTTGCGGGATCCTGCTGGCCCGATTGATCCAGGGATTCTCCGCGGGCGGGGAGTTCGGCAGCGCCACCGCGCTGATGGCCGAACATCTCCCCCACCGCCGTGGCTACGCCGCTAGCTGGCAGTTCACCAGCCAGGCCGCCGCCACGCTGCTTGCCGCGTCCCTCGGTACGTTTTTGACCTCCGTCCTCACCGAGGATCAGATGCTGTCTTGGGGTTTCCGCATCCCGTTCGCCGTGGGCATGCTGGTTGGTCCAGTCGGTTACTACATCCGCCGCCGCGTCCCCGAAGCGCCAGAGTTCCTCGCAGCTGGCCTGGACGTTGGCCGCAAGACCCCGGGCCGTCAGGTACTGCGCGAGCACAAGGGCCGCGTCCTGCTAACCATCGGCGTGCTCGCGTTCACCACCTCGCTCAACTACCTGATCAGCTACATGCCGACCTACGCAATCCGGTCCTTATCCCTACCGGCTTCGACGGGCGTCGC